>DASRHX010000980.1:0-7259 GCA_035650295.1 Bryobacteraceae bacterium
CGCGGTTCGGCGCGGCCGTGGCGACGATGAAGGGAAGCGGCGCGTGTAGCGCCGGCAGTTCTACCTGACGCCGCTGACACCAACTTGATCGATTGCCGCCTTGCACGGCTGTTTGAACGGTAACTCGCATCCAAATGTCAGCTCTTTCCAGGCGCAGCCGTTGAGACACGTCGCCTTCAGCCCGTTGGCAGACGGCTCGACGACAATCCGAAAGGCCGCCATTTGGCCTTGAGCTTGTCCGATCTGCCAACCCGCGCTGGCGAGAGCTATAGCTGCGATTCCAGCGAGAATCCAAGCCTTCATGCCGCCTCCCATCGTGGTGGATGACGGGGATTAGACACCCGTTGGACTGCCCAGTCCAGGCCCGATGAACATGGCCAGGCCGCGCACTGTCGTGCCATCGTCTTGGCCCATGGGGCCAGCCTTCCCGGGATCACGGCGGGCCGTGAGCAGATCCGAGAATCGGCGGAGGATCGAGGGCCACGCGCTGGCCGGGTTATTGCGTTGCCCGCGGTATGGCCGAATCGTCGCGGGCGTCGAGCCTCGAGCGCTTTCTGAACCTGTTCACCCAGGTCCGTCCTGGAGAGGCGAGGACCGCCCTCCTCCTGGCCTTGAACATCTTCCTCATCTTGATGGCGTATTACATCCTGAAGACGGTGCGCGAGGCGCTCATCCTCGGCGAGGGATCCGCCGAGCTCAAGAGCTACCTGTCGGCCGGGCAGGTCGCGGTGCTGGCCCTGGCCGTGCCGCTCTACGGACGCCTCGTCGCGAAGTTTCCCCGAATGAAGCTCATCAACATCGTGACGGTGTTCTTCATTCTCTGCCCGCCGGTGTTCTACATCCTGGCGCAGTTCGGCGTTCCGCTCGCGATTATCTATTTCGTGTGGATTGGCATCTTCAACCTGATGATCGTCGCGCAATTCTGGTCGTTTGCCAACGACATTTACTCGAAGGAAGAAGGCGAGCGCTTGTTCGTGATCGTCGGGTTCGGCGCATCGCTCGGCGCCGTCTTCGGCTCGCAGGTGGCCGACTGGCTGATCGAGCCGTTCGGCGTTCTGCAGCTCATGCTGCTCGGGGCTCTCGTGCTCGCGACGCAGCTGTTCCTCGCGAATTACGTTGATCGTCTCGAGCGCGGACGCCGAGCCGCGCCGGGCGGCCAGGCGAAACCGGCCAAGGTGAGCGGCTCGAACGCGTTCGCGCTGGTATTCCGGACCCGGTACCTGCTCCTGATGGGCTTGATGCTCATGATGCTGAACTGGATCAACACCACGGGCGAGTACATCCTCGGCAGCATCGTGAAACAGAACGCGACGGCCCTGATTGCCTCGGGCCAGGCCACCGGGCTCACCGAAGGCCAGATCATCGGAGACTTCTACGCGAAGTTCTTCTCGCTCGTGAACGCCAGCAGCCTCGTCTTGCAGTTGTTCGTGGTGTCGCGGGTGGTGAAATACCTGGGTGTCGCGTGGGCGGTGATGATCCTTCCGGCCTTGTCGTTCGGGGCGTACAACATTCTCGTCTTCATCCCGACGCTCACTGCCGTGATGACGGCCAAGGTCGCCGAGAACTCGACCGATTACTCGCTGAACAACACCGTCAGGAACATGCTGTTTCTGCCGTGCACCTACGAGGAGAAGTTCAGCGCCAAGCAGGCCATCGACTCGTTCTTCGTCAGAATTGGCGACCTGCTGTCGGCGGCGCTGGTGTTTGTCGGGACAAGCTTCCTCGTCCTGCCGCCGCGCGGCTTCGCGCTGGTCAACGCGATCCTCGTCGTGCTGTGGCTGATCCTGGCCTGGCGCGTCGGACGTTCTTACCAGGCGTTGACGGTCACCAGAAGGGCGCCTGTCGTGGCCGCGTAGCGGAATTCAGCCGTCCTGAGGTCACTACCGGCGGCAGACGCTCACGAGATATCGTGGCTCTGCTGTTCCGCTCAGCGTTCCTGTCACCGGGCGACCGGGCTGTTTTTCGATGGATCCGGGGCCCCCTGTGCGCCGATCATTGGCCCGGTCGTTGCCAACACACATCCGGCAAGAACATCCGCAACCAGGAGAGGACATCATGAACGTCAAGTCGCGACTGCTTCCGGGACTTCTGCTGGCGACCGCGGCGATCGCGGCCGCCGTGCTGGCGCCGGTGCCGGTGGCCGGGCAAGCCGAGAAGGAAAGCTTCACCGGTTTCGCTATCAACATGAACAGCGGACCGTCCACGGCGGTCGTGGATTTCACGATCGAACGCTGGTCCACGGACGCCGAGCGCCAACGCCTGCTCAGCCTCATCAAGCCGGAAAGGGACGCCTACGAGGCCAACCAGGAGTTGCAGAGAGTTCTGCAGTCGCTCCCGAAGGTCGGCTACATCCGGACGCCGGACAGGCTCGCCTGGGACCTGCGCTATGCGCGTCAGAGCCCGCTCGACGAGGGCGGCCGCCGCATCGTGCTCGCCACCGATCGGCCGATTGGCTTTCAGGAAGCGCGCAATCAGACCAGGTCGATGGAGTATCCCTTCACCATCATCGAGATGCAGCTCGACCGCAGCGACCGGGGAGTGGGAAAGATCCTGGCCGGCACGAAGCTCTTCATCGACAAACAGAACAACCTTGTCCTCGAGAACTTCGGCCAGCAGCCGATCCGATTCAACGAGATCAAGAAGGTCAAGTGACCCGCTGATCGGCCGTTCCGTTCAGCGCCGCCGTCCGCCGCCGCCCCGTGAGGCACCGCCGCCGCGGTAACTGCCAGTACTTCGCGTGCCGCTGCTGCTCTTGTAGCCCCCGTAGCTGCCGGTGCGCGCCGCGCCTTCGCTGCGCGCCCGCGCGTCACGATCGAGCTGATCCTTCGTGCCGCGATCCACTGTGCTCGGCCGATCGGTCGTGCCGGGTTGCTGTCCTCCGGCCGCCGTCGTCGAGGTCGCGCGGTCGGACGGTGTGGGTCTGCCCTCTGGCTGCCGGTCGGTGTTCGTCCAGCCGCCGTTCTCGTACTTCTGCCACGTGCCGTCCGTGCGCCGATACGCATTTCCGTCATTGTCTGCGTAGATGTTCCCACCCGAGCCTGCGGCGATCGTACCCCCTTCGCCGCGCCGCGACACTGCCGAGCCCTCGTCCGTTCTGACTGTGCGGGTCGTGGTGCCGCTTTGTCTGTCGGTGTAGCGATTGGTCTTTGCCCAGTCGTCACCGCGCTGCACCGAC
Source organism: Bryobacteraceae bacterium (assembly GCA_035650295.1). Lineage (GTDB taxonomy): Bacteria > Acidobacteriota > Terriglobia > Bryobacterales > Bryobacteraceae > JAFLBB01. The sequence goes on from DASRHX010000980.1 coordinate 3,176, forward strand.
GTCGATCCCCAACTGCCGTAGACGTTCGATCCCTGGCGCGTCCGCGCGGAAGTGCCCGTCCGCGGGTTGTAGGCTTGCGCATACCCCCTCGACCCGTACGGCCCGTAAGCGGACGCGCCGCGCGCATACGTGCCTGTGGTCGGATTGTACCTAGCCCCATAAGTTACCCCGCCGTATGGGCCATAAATTCCGCCCGCCGCGCCGTACGCGCCAGTATACGGGTTGTACCAGGCGGCGGCGCCGTAAGTGTGATAATAGGGGTAATAGATCGGGTAATAGCCTCCGTACCAGACGTAAGGCGGGTAGTACCAGCCGGTCCCCCAGACCGTGCAACCCCAGCCGATCATCATCCCGGTGTAGCCCGCGACGGCCGCCACCTCCACCCAGTCGGTGTCGCTCTCCTCTTTCACCGTGACGTAGCTCACATTGTGCGCCGGAGAACTCGCCGGAATTTCATAGATCTCCCCCGGCACAGATCCCGTCACCTCCCACGGCCCCGTCGGGCTTTTCGCCATGAACCAGACGCCCTGGAAGCACATGTAGTACGTATCGCCGACCTTGAGGATGTCTTTATCGGTGTTGACCGCGCGCTCAACTGAGGTTTTCTCAATTGCCTGGAATTGCGGCTCGCCCTGATAGACCACTTCCGGCGCCTTGGTCCCCTTTTTGTTGACGCGGGCGGTCTGCGGTAATTGCGCGAGTAAGACGGCCTCGGCCGCCTGCCGTGTCCCCGGCACCGACGCGAGTACGCGCGAACGTGGGTGCTCGAGCGAAATCTTCTTGAAGTCTTCAGGAAGGTTGGTCGTGGCAAAGGTCCAGGGGCCTGTGAAATCGGGCGCAGAAAACCACCGGCCTGTCACCAGGTAGTAGACCGCGCCGCCCGCTCCCATGCGGAAAAGATCGCTTTCGGTGTTGCTCACCCAGAGCAATTGTGTGCCGGCGACTGGGACGTACTTCGGCTCGCCCTGGATTAGGATCAACTCGGCGGGCTGGAAATTAACGAACACTATCGGCCCTTCGTCCTCCTTGAGTTTTCTGCCCGGCACGTTGGCCTTCACATCCTTAAAGTTCTCTCCGTCGGGCAGCTTCTTGAAGCTCTTGGGCAACTTGCCCGCCGGCGCCCAGGGTCCTTTCACGTCGGACGCTTTGAGCCACGTGTCGTTGTTTCGCAGGTAGAAGGTATTCTCCGGGCTGTACTGGAAGAGGTCCCAGTTGGTGTTGACGGCGAACTTGAGATCATTCTCCTTGATGGGGCTCCAGACGGGTTCGCCGTCGAAATTGACCAATACCGCCTGCTTCTTGCTGAAAAAGATCGTGGGCGGGTCTGACTTGATGCCTGCCACCTGCTTCGGGATGATCTGGCTCGTGTCAATATAGGCGAGAACGCGGTCGAGCGCGATGACTCGCTCCTCTTGAGGGATGGCCTTGCTAAGTTCGGAGACGACCTCGCCCGTCTGCTCCTTCGGGAGCGTCGAGAAGTTCGACTCCGTGATCTTCAACGGCGCGAAGTTTACGAGGCGTTCCTCAACCGACACTTTGGTGTCTGCCTCAACCTTGACAGTCCCGAGCGCGGCCTTGCTCGCGCCCTGGGCCAGGTATGAGACGGCGGCGTAGGCCGTCAAGTGTTGCTGGTTCTCCCAACCGGCGACCTGCGGCGCATAGAGGAGGATGCTTCCACCGCTCGGAGTCTTGTAGGTGCGCGGCCAGCCAACATTAACGGCCTGTGACGAGGCCGCAGCCTTGGCGGGCGCGGCTTGCGGCGCGGCACCACTCGGCGGCGGCAGCGGCGTCTGCGCAAGCGGCGACACGCCCGGTGATACGAGCAGACTCAGGGCCGCGACGAGCGCGATCCAGGTTCGGGATGTATGACGCCCTATTCGCATATTGTTGATTCCTTTCAAAGCGAGCGCCGCTCGGGAGAATGATGTTCCGAGGCCGGTAGTTACCGGATACTCTCGATCTTTGTACCAATCACCTCGCCGGACACGATCAGCTCCACGCGGCGGTTTTTCTGCCTCCCGTCTGCCGTTTTGTTGTCTTCCACAGGCATCGAGAACCCCTTACCGACCGCCGTCACTTTTTCCGAGGCAATCCCCTGTGAAATCAGGTATTCGCGGACGGCGTTGGCCCGCTGCTCCGAAAGTTTCTGATTGAAAGCCTCGCCCCCGACATTGTCCGTGTGCCCCTCGGCCTCAAGCCTCAGGCCTGGATAGTTGAGGACGATGCCGGACAATCGGGCAAGTTTTTCGCGCGCCAACGGCCGCAACGTAAACTCGCCGGTGTCAAAAAGGACATCACCCATGTTGATAACCAGCCCGCGGTCAGTATCTTTAGTTTCCAGGATGGCGTTGAACTGCTGCAACAACCGCGCGCGCAACTCGGCTTTTTCGCGCGCCGACTGTTCGGCCGCCTGGCGCGCCCGCCCTGCGGCTTGCCGGGCCTGTTCGGCCTCACGACTCGCCCGTTCCTGTTCAGCCTGGGCTTTGACTCGTGCGGCTTCGGCTTCAGCGCGCCGTTGCGCCTCCTGGGCCGCCGCCGCTTCCGCCCTTAACTTCTCTTGCTCCGCGAGCTCTCGCCTTTCCGCCTCGGCTCTTCTTTCGGCTTCGGCTCTCTCGGCATCGGCCTTGGCCCGCGCTTCATTCTCGCGCTGCCGGGCGAGCGCCTCCTCTTCCTGGCGGTTTAGCGACAACATGCGGGCATCTTCGGCAAACTGCACTGCCTGACGGGCACTGGTCGCGATCTCCTTCTTACTCTTATTTCTCGCAACCGCGTCATCCGCCAGCTCCAGACTGCCTTTCGCGCGGCTATAGATATCCGGAGCGTACTTCTCCGCCCCGAGCGATTGAGCAATATGGATCGCGTTGCGGGCCTCGTAGAGTTCCAACGGGTACTTCTTAAGGTCCAAAGTCATGCCCAGCGGGTTGGCCATCTTCCGGTACTGGCCCCACTCAAGCAAATCGAATTGAGCGTCGAGCTGAAAAACTTTTCCTTTCACCTTGTCTCGCGTCTCGTTGATCAGCACTATCTTGGTGCTGGGACGGCGGACCGCGAAATAAGGCTCCGCCGTGACCGCCAGCGCGAAGACCTGGAGTTGCGTAGTCACCTCCAGCTTGCTTTCGCCGTCCTGGAGCAGCAATTCACCAAGGTTTGTCACACGGCCTTCGGTAGAAACCGACCAGAGGACATAGGTCAAATACTCGGCGCCGAACTTGGTGGCGAGTGGCAGAGCATGGAACCTGGCGTTAACCCGTGTGAAACCCTGTTTGCTCTCCACCTTGGCCTCGCCGCCGGCGCCCGGCAACAACTCCGTTCCTTTAAAATCAATCATGGTCGATCCGCCAAGAACCTTATAGTTAACGGCTTTGATTTGCCTTGAAACAAGCTCTTCTTTGATGGCCGACGACGTGGACTGTCCCAGGGTGTGCGGACACAAGAAAAGCAAGCCATAAAACAAAGTCACAACAATTTTCTTGGGCATAGACTTTTCCTTTAAACATCAGGAGCCGCCTCATCGGCCCCGGAAGGCGTCAGTCGACTGGTCGATGAGGTAGACCTGGCACTCCTGTGACATAGCGCAAACCTCCATTGACCATTCGAGTTACTCGATCAGTGGAATCTGGGCTGCGAGTTCGTACCGCAACAGAGCGCGGACTTTGGTCTCGATGTGCAGGTAGCGCACTGCCTTCCTGCCGGGCAGCACGCCGGCAAGCTTCGCCGAATAGGCTTTGCGCATTTTGACTTCGTCTTCATCGATAGCCAGCACCTCCTGAGCGAGTTTCATCGCTGTCTGATCGGTCAAATTTTTTTTGCTGTAGGCGTCAGCATAGCTCAGGATGGTCTTCTCCAACCGCTCGTTGAGCGCCTGGAGGTCTGTTTGATAGGAATCATAGATCGGCCAGAAGCCTTTGGCCTCAACGTCGGTGAGCTCCATATTGGACGCGACCAACAGTTTCTTGTCAGCCTTGACCTTGTCGCGCAGGATCTGCATGTTGGCATCGGATGCTGACTGACCCTGTGCGAATACGATACTGGCCCCGGAAAAAGCGACCAGTAACAATGACGTCACAATGATCGAAGCCGCGGA
>DASRHX010000981.1:0-2359 GCA_035650295.1 Bryobacteraceae bacterium
TTTCGTAGCGGACGCGCTCACCCGCAGCAACCAGCGCGATGCGGCGGTGGCCCCGCCGGTCCGATAATCAGTGCTGTGCCTCCGCAACTCTGCTCTCCGAAAGGATCCAGGAAGCTCGTAATGGGAATCCTTGCGACAGTCGCAGCTTCAGCTACCGTTTTATTTGCGGCGACATCCGGCGCGTGCGGAACGGAGGATGTGGCCACTTTCTACAAAGGAAAAACAATTCGCCTTGTTATAGGCGCCGCTGCCGGGGGAGGATACGACGCCTATGCGCGCTTGATCGCGCGTTTCATGACGAAGTACATCCCCGGTAATCCGACTATCGTTCCGTCCAATATGCCCGGCGGAGGCGGAAACATAGCAGCGGCGCACATCTATAGTGTTGCACCCAAAGACGGCACAACCTTTGCGGCGATCCTGCCCGGTACCATCACCGATCAACTCCTCCAGAGCCGTGACCACGCCAGGTATGATCCCGCAAACTTGATCTACTTGGGCAGTGCTAATAGCGAAGTGAACATGTGCTACGTCAGGAGCGATACGGGCATAACGTCTCTGCGCGATCTGCAATCGAAGGAAGTCATCCTGGGAGCAAGCACGGAGGGCGGCTCAACCCGCGATCAGCCAACGGTTCAGAAAAATCTGATCGGCAGCAAGTTCAAGATAGTGACTGGTTATCCTGGGACCCGCGAAATATTCCTTGCGATCGAAAAGAATGAAGTGAGTGGAATTTGTGGTATCGGTTTGCCGTCCTTTATGACCCTTCGACCAACCTGGCTCGAAGACGGATTCATGCGGATCATTTCGCAAGATAACGCAAAGGGCGATCCAAAAATCACTGCTGCTGGCGTGCCGCTCACTGTTGAATTCGCCAAGACTCCGCAAGACCGCCAAGTGATGGAAATGGTCTATAGCCAGCAGAATTTTGGCCGTCCTTACATACTTCCTCCAGGCGTGCCCGACGACAGAGTAGCAGCATTGCGCGAAGCCTTCATGCGTGCACTCCAAGACCCGGAGCTATTGTCGGCTGCCAAGGCGATGAAACTTGACATCAGCCCCGTATCAGGTGGGGATCTCCAGACACAGGTCAAAGAATTGTATTCAATGCCGGCCGAGATCGTTGAGCGTGCCAGAAAAGCGTTGTCGGCGCAGTAGACCTGAACCGTGGTTATCCCTTGGCGAGCGTTAATCCCGGCCTTGAGCCGTGCTCCGGCGGAAGTACGTCCAGGAAGCTTGGGAGACGTCGAACTCAAATCATCCGCGTTCGCAGCCACGAGGTGACGATCTCGGCCGCGATCACGACGCCGAAGATCACGAGCAGGACGAGGCCGGCCTGGTCCCAGTACAAGTTGGACAGCGCGGTATCGAGCGCCATGCCGATCCCGCCGGCGCCGACCAGGCCGAGCACGGCGGACTCGCGCACGTTGATATCCCAGCGGAACACGGCGATGCTGAGAAACGCGGGCTTCACTTGCGGCCAGAAGCCCTTCAGTAGGACGGCCGTGCGCGAGGCGCCGGCTGCGGTCAGCGCCTCGATCGGCCCGCTCTGCGCCTCCTCGATCGCTTCCGAGAGGAACTTCCCGGTAAAGCCGATTGAATGCATGGCGATGGCGAGCGTGCCGGCGAGCGCGCCGGGGCCGAACACCGCGACGAAGAACAGCGCCCAGACCATGGTGTGGATGGAGCGCGTGGCGACCAGGATGAAGCGCCCGATATTGTTGAGCAGTACGGAGCGCGTGATGTTGCGCGCCACCAGCAGCGCCACCACGCTCGCCATCGCCACCGCAAGCATTGTCCCGAGCGTCGCGGTGTGCAGCGTCTCGATCAAGGCGCCATGCACCACCTTCGGGTACCAAGACCAGTCGATCGGCCACATCCGCGCGAAGAGGTCGACGGTCTGCGCCGGCGCGTCGTAGAGGAATTCGGGGATCACCTCGATCGTGCGCAGCGACCACACCAGCGCGATCACCACCACGAGATAGAACGCGGACCGCAGGATGCGCTCGCGCGGCGTGAAGCGCTGCCACTTCCGGCCGCGCGATCCGGCGTCGGGGGACGGTTGCACGCTCATTGGAACAGCCTCCGTGTCCACACCGACAGCATCTCGCCGAGCATCACCACGGCGATGATGGCGAGCACGATGGTGAGGACGAAGTCGTAATCGAAGCGCTGGAACGCGGTGAATAGGGTGGCGCCGATGCCGCCGCCGCCGACCAGGCCAACCAGTGCCGAGTTGCGCAGATTGGAATCGAGCTGGTAGGCGCAAAAGCCGATATAGCGGGGCAGCACCTGTGGCAGCACGCCGAGCACGAGCACGGAGAGGAACGGCGCCCCAGTCGCGCGCACCGCCTCCAGC
>DASRHX010000982.1:0-3106 GCA_035650295.1 Bryobacteraceae bacterium
CGTCTGATTATAGGAAGTGAATGCTCGGGCTGAGGTGTCTCGCGGAGCCACCGCGCTGCCCGTCTGGAACGCGTCGATGCTCATCACGATGCCGCCGCGATTCAGCATTGCCTTGACGAGCACCGAGTCCACAACCCCTGCGATTCCTTTTGGGTGCACGACTAAGGTCGGCGCAACCTCTTGATTGCGCCTGGACGGCGTCAGCCACACGGCGGGAACGCGATCACCTTTTCCAGCGCGGCCAATCAGCAAGTCCTCGCGCGTCGGCAGCGTTTGCTTTTTTTCGGCAAGCAGTTCCGCCGGCTTCGGAGGAAGCGCCAGCAGCGAAAACGTGAGCTGTTCACTGAACGCTTCGCGCGCCGCCGCGAGTGTGGCGGCATCGCGCGGTTGCAGACGTTCGGTCGCCGCGCGAGCATCGCGAATGTGATTCTCTACCAGCTGATCCAACCCGGTGATCGCATTAGCCGGGCGCGCCCGCCCATGGAGTGCCAGGAGCTCGTGTGGAAAGTCGACTCGAAAGGCGGCTTCAGACACGGGAGCGGGGTTGTTCAGAATGTGCTTGTTGAAGAATTGGTAGACCGCCTCGCGGCTCTCCTTGTTGTAGTTGTGGATGAACGCGGGGAAATGCACATTCGTCACATTGTTTTCCACTCCGAGCAGGCGGTAGACGCTCTGAATGGCTGGAAACACTTCCTTGGGTGTTTCAACGGTCCAGTCGCCGCCGTTCGAAATGAGAATCAGCGGCCTGGGCGCCATCAGCGCGCCGACAACCATGTTGCTGAAGTCAGTCCAACCGGCACGCAGGTTGGCAGCGGCCTGACACCCGCCGCCCTGGCTGGTCGCCGAGATCATGTTCACCGGCGCGGCGACCTTGATTCGTTCATCCACCGCCATCAGAAAAAAGGTCTGCGTGCCTCCGCCCGACGCACCCGTCGCGGAGATCTTGTTTGGATCGACATCGGGCAACGACGTCAGGAAGTCGGTGGCCCTGATGCTGTTCCACAGGTGAAGACCCATCGACGACCCGATGCTCCACAACTCCTGGCGCGAGTCGAGCCAGTCGTGAGGAACCTGGTTGGTATCGTTCTGCCCGACCATGTCGTAGGTGAAGACGACGTAGCCTTGCCTGGCAAAACTGATGGCTCTCCCGGGAACGGATACCAGGGCCGTGTTCTCGAGGCGTCCGTAATGCCAGTGACCATGCGGTGATACGACGCCGGGGAACGGACCCTGACGTCCGCGTGGTCGATAAAGATTGCCGCCAAGGTAAAAACCTGGAAGCGTCTCGAGCAGCACCTTCTCAACCGTGTAACCGTCGCGTTCCAGTTTGCCGAAGACCTGCGCGTTCAGCGGACGCTTCTCCGGCATCGGCAGCAATCCGGCGCTGGCCAGAATCTGCTTCCGCAAAAACGCCGCACGCTCCAGCCATTCCTCGCGCGTGGCAAAGACCGGCATCTTGTAGTGCGTGTTGCCGGCGAGGACGGTGTTTCTCACGTCCTGTGCGGGGATTCCGTTTCGAGACTCCTGCGCTAGAGGCGCCGCCGAACCCAGCAGCGCCACCAACAGGAAAACTGCAGGCGTATTTCTCATGGCCACCTATCGTGACGTGCGGCGCGGTACCGACGTAAGCCAGGCGACGAGATCCGGATCCGCGACCGGCGTCGTCCGCAGATCGAGCTCGCTCCCCGCGGCGTTCGCCGCCTGTTTCGCCCAATCGGCCGGAAATTGCGGACCGGCGTTGTAAATCAAGGCGCGCCCCTGCGTATTCAGCACCGAGGCCGCATGAAAGTCTCCTGCCCTCCGCAAGCCGGGGATGAAGAGCTTGTCCACATATGCCGTGTCAGTGTCCGCCGAGAACTGCACGAGGTCGGCGGCCAGATTGATCCCTTCTCCGGCCATCGCTCGCGCGAAGTACGACCAGAGCCCCGCGGTTTCGAGCCCCACGAGGTTGACGGTCTGCGCTTTGGAACGGCTCCGCAGATATTCGAGCGCCGTCAGGATGTCCTGTATCCGATTGGCGTCGTTGGTCTGATTGAAATTCGCGAAGGCCCTGTTGCTGGTGTCACGCGGAGCGACGGCGCTGCCCGTCTGGAACGCGTCGATGCTCATCACAATGCCGCCGCGGCTCAGCAGCGTCTTGACGAGCGAGGAACTCGTGACCGAGGCCATCCCGTTCGGATGCACGATCAACGTCGGCGCTACCGCCGGATTGAGCCTGGACGGCGCCAGCCATACCGCTGGAACACGATCGCCCTTTCCCTCGCGGCTCAGCACGAGCTGTTCACCCACCTTTGACGCAGCTCCCTTTTCGGCGCGCACCCCAGTCGCTTTCGGCCGAAACGCCAGCAGCGAAAACGTGAGGCGCTCTGCGAACGCCGCGCGCGCCGCCGTGAGTGTGGCGGCATCCCGCGGCTGCAGACTCAACGTCACACTGCGGTCGTCACGAATCATGTTGTCGACGAGCTGATCCAATCCAGAGACCGCATTCGCCGGCCGCGCTCGCCCGTGGAGTGCCAGCAGTTCCTGTGGGAAGTCGACTCTGAACGCCTGCTCCACCACGGGAGCGGGTTTGTTCAACATATGCTGGTTGAAGAATTGATAGACCGCTTCGCGGCTTTCCTTGTTGTAGTTGTGGATGAACTGCGGGAAGTGAACGTTCTTCACATTGTTTTCCGCGCCGTACAAGCGATAAATGCTCTGGATCGCGGGAAACACTTCCTTCGGGGTCTCGACGGTCCAGTCGCCGCCGTTCGAAATGAGGATCAGCGGCCTGGGCGCCATCAGCGCGCCGACCACCATGTTGCTGAAATCCGGCCAACCCGCTCGCAGGTTCGCGGCGTTTTCGCAGACACCCCCCTGCGCCGTCGCCGAGATCATGTTCACCGGCGCGGCCGCCTTGATGCGATCGTCCAAGGCCATGAGAAAGAACGTCTGCGTGCCGCCGCCCGATGCGCCGGTCGCCACGATCCGCGCCGGATCGACATCGGGTAGTGACGTCACGAAGTCGGTCGCTCTGATGCTGTTCCAGAGCTGAATGCCCATCGGACCGATATTCCAAAGATCGTGGCGGGCCTCACTCCAATGGTGAGGGATCTGATCGGTATCA
>DASRHX010000983.1:0-2368 GCA_035650295.1 Bryobacteraceae bacterium
GCCCCGGCTGGCTACCGGCTCAGATCGTCCGGTCTTCTCCGGCAACGGACAAACGTTCCGCGACGCTTTTGACCCCAAGCAGACTCGTACGCGTTGAAATTGGTGCACTGCAATGTGATGAGAGCCCTTAATACCTAATTCGTGTGGGATCCCTTCCGACAGCCATTACCGACCCACTCCGCCGGAAGCTCCATTCGACATCTGACGCCGTCGGGCGCAAAGGCGAGGTCGACTTTGCCGCCGAGTTCGAACGGAACAAGCTCGCTGATGACACTCGTACCGAAACCTGATCGGTTCGGAGCCGTAACCGGAGGACCTCCGATCTCCCGCCATTCAATTGCGAGTCCGCCACCCGAGCCATCGCTTAGCCACCGCCATCCCAGCAGCACGCGGCCGTTTCGATCGGAGAACGCCCCATACTTTGCCGCATTGGTGGTCAACTCATGGAGAACCATCGCTACGGATTGGGCCGCTTCCGCCCTCAGCGTTACGCTGGGACCGTCAATCTCCATATTGTTCGCTGCATAGGGCGCAAACTCTCGCTGAACGATTTCGACTAGCGACACGCCCCTCCAGTGGCTTTGGCTCAGCAACTCATGGGTTCTAGCCATCAATTGTATGCGGCGGTCGACCGCAGCCAGATTCATCACCTCGACCTTACGGTTCGTGACCCCGAAAAAGTGTTTGCCTTTTACGACACTATCCTTTCGGCCCTCGGGTATCGGCTTGAGCGAAAAAGTGAACGGGGCTTCGATTGGAACTTGCAATCGCCACTGGGAGTCCATTCGATCGGGGTCGTGAAAGCGAGCAGCGAAGGCGCGCAGCGACCGCACGATCGTTATTCGCCTGGCCTCCACCACGTAGCGTGGGGCGTCGACAGCCGAGAGGAGGTAGACCGCATGTATGAGGTCATGCAGCGCATTGGCGCCAAAGTGCTCGACGTGCCCGCCGACTACCCCCAATACAACAACGGCGGCGGCTACTACGCGGTATTTTTTGCAGACCCGGATGGATTGAAATTAGACTGCGTCTACACACCACGTCCTTCAGATGCATGATTGAGCGAGGGCGCGTACTTGGCGAGCTTCAGTGCGAAGTCTAGAGACCTGACGAATGACGGCTGGTGAGGCATGCGCCTGTCTAATACCCCGCGGCTGACTGGCTCGTCAGACTTCGTTCCTTAAGTCTATTTTAAGGAGGTTATGGGGTCGATGGAACCGCTCCGGTCGACAACCCTGTATCTTCTCTGCGGAAGGATCGCCGCCGGGAAGTCGACGCTCGCGCGTCGGCTCGCGGCGCGCCCTGCCACCCTGCTGATCACTATGGATGACTGGATGTCGATCCTGTTTCCAACGGAGAACAGGACCATTGAAGACTTCGCTCGACTATCGACACGCCTTCGCGAAGCAATGGGTCCACATGTCGTCAACATCCTTCGTCAAAATCTCTCCGTCGTCCTCGATTTCCCGGCAAACACGGTGCGATGGCGCAGTTGGATGCGATCTCTGATAGATGAGGCCAACGTCGCACATGAGCTCCATGTCCTGGATGTTCCGGACGCGATCTGTAAGGAGAGGCTGAGGAGGAGAAATGCGGGGGGCGTGCACCAGTACCAAGTCGATGACGTGACCTATGATCAGTTCATGAGCTATTTCGTAGTCCCGACCCCTGACGAGGGCTTCAATGTCATCGTTCACACGCCCACGCCAGAGTAAGCCGATGTCGGCGGCCGCGTTACCTGGTCCTCCGTCCGCTCTTCAGCCATCTGGGCTCTCCCGCGTTTAAACGAGCAGATGTCTGAATTTCTGTATACTGCGACACCCTGTCGCATCCGCCAACCGTTGCGATTGTGCTGTAACACGGCCACTTAGTGTATCAAGCCCAGGCGCGCGAACTCCGCGCTTCAGGCCCAACGCAGCGCGCTGTTCGCCCAGCCTTGCAATGAAGTCGAGCCGATACATGATCCAGCATGCGCCCCCACCAAATCATCCAGGTTACCCACTGGCTAGCGTACGTGGAGCGCAAGTCATGCCACAACGGCCGCAGACTTCCTCGCGCCCAAGACCTCTCTGGAAGACATGTTGCTGGAGGCAGCAGAGTGCCCTTAGAGCCTCACTACACCCTCGCGGAGGCCGTCGCGCTGTTCTTTCCGCGCGGCCCACTGACGGTTTCCTCCCTGCGTAGCGAAATTCGCAAAGGCAGGTTGCGGGCGACGAAGCCAGCGGGCAAGCTGCTGGTCACCGAGACGGACCTATCCGAGATGCTTCAAGCATGCCGCGTCCCGCCAAACCGCCCCACCTCCAACAAAAGCGAACGCCATCTGGCGGCCGCGTCTGGGTCATCCGAGACAGAGCGGATCGCATCAGCA
>DASRHX010000984.1:0-2347 GCA_035650295.1 Bryobacteraceae bacterium
TTGGACTTCACTTGAATCCAAAGACGGTCTGGTGATAGCGGCGGTGCTCGATAATGCCTTCCAGCCAGTCGGAAGAATTTTTTCACGCTCGTTGACGCTTTCCGCGCGGTGCTCAAATAGCTATTGCCCGTGGTCTACATATACCCATGGGCGCGCGCGAAATGAAACTGCCATGCGTCGGAACCTACTGAGATAGCATACGGCGTCGGCCGTCAGCCTTCTCAGTTAGCGCGACGTGGAGCTGTGGGGAGCGGCCGTGTATGGATCAGTTGGTTGCGCGCAAGATAGTCGGATTCTTCCGGCGTCGATGGTCGCCCTAACACCTCGTTGCGATGCGGATGACGACCGAACCGGGCGATAACGTCACGATGTCCTCGGGCTTGCTCCGCGGAAAACTCCAGCATGACCCGAAATTCCGGCGGCGCCTCCAAAACGAGCTGCTCCATCAGCCTCACGCCCAGTTCCTGGCTCGCGAGATCTTCGGAATGGCCAAGAGGCAGACCAAAGAAGATCTGCTCCCATGGGTTTTTGAGAGCCGGTGCGTGACCAATCTCGATACCTTCCCGCGCGAGAGAGAGCGCCTTCGGATCATTAGCGTACGCGCGGGCACTGCCCCGATGGATCGATCGCGAGAACTGGTCGAGTACGATGATGAGCGCCAAACGGGATCGCGCGCTGCCAGCCCATGCGTCCAGCTCGCCGCGCTCAGCCCGCTCAAGGAGTGCCGAGAACTTGTTGATGATCTCGGCATCCGCGCCTCCTCGAAACCACCATTCGACTTGACGCAGAAGGTCCGCAGGCTGTCTCAGCGAACTCTCCTCAGGAAACCAGAACCGGAGGACATCCTGGGCCGTATGCATCACCGAGATTCTTTGTTGTTCAAGATGGCTCAGTTCGGATAGCAACTGGCGTCGGCCGTCCGTCATCGCCGCGGCTTCCTCCTCCACGATGTAATCGCAAAGGTTCACGGAAGCGCGGCAACGGGCGGCGAGCGAGGTGGGCCACCTGCCCAATCTGTCGGAGCCGAAGCGAGCGCCGCATTTCTCGATCAGATAGACGGAAAGCGGGTAATTGTTCGTGCCAACGGCCAGCTGCAGGGCTGTCAGGCCTGTTTCCGGATGGCGGGCATTTACGTCCGCGCCGTCTGCAATCAGCCGCCGCCGTACCGCGGCGGAGTTGCCTTCATATACCGCATCGAGTAGCGCCGCGTCCTCCGCCGAAAGGGCCGATGGCGTGGGAGGCGCGATCTTTTCCGCTTCGCTCATGGACCTGCCGCGCGCATAGCGATTACATCGAGTGGGATGGGGGACGATGCCCGCATGCCGGCAAGCTCTCGGTCTGGTACACCTTCAGCACGCCGCCCTGCCGGATGCTCTCCCGCCACGAATAGATCGCCATTGCATTAGCCCGTGGTTGCGCCGTGGAAAGGCTAGGGCTCGGTGGCGCGGGTGGCAAGTTGGTGGATACAGAACGAGATCCCCGTCGCCCTTTGTGCGGCTCGGTATGGAGATGATGCGGCCATTTCGCCCAGTGCCGCGCAATGTCCGCGCGGTTGAAGTCTACGTTGCCTCTGAAATTTCGCCCATCAACGCCGGCCAGATGGTAGGATCCTGTATTGCTTATTGCTGCCTCCGTGACTCATCAGTTCCCAGGGAGGAACACCATGGAAAGAAGCAAAATCGCCTCGCTAGTGCTGGTCGGCGCTTTGCTCGCACCGCTTCCGGCCGCCGCCCAGGCGATCAGCGACCGAACCATCAAAGTTGGCATTGGCCTCACGGCCGAGCATCCGCAAGCCCAGGCCGTCAATCGGTTCAGTGAGCTAGTGGCGCAGAGAAGCGGCGGAAAGATGAAGGTGAGGTTGTTCGCCGGAGGCGCGCTCGGAAACGACGTGACCATGATTTCCGCGTTGCAGGGAGGCACGCTGGAAATGACAGTGCCGGACACCTCGACCCTGGTCGGCATCGCGGGGCTGAAGGATTACGGCCTCGTCAACCTGCCTTTCCTCTTCAACAAGGGCGAAGAGGCGGATGTGCTCTTGGATGGCCCGTTCGGGCAGAAGCTCCTCGCAAAGCTGCCGGACAAAGGGTTGATCGGGCTAGGCTTTTGGGAGAACGGATTTCGTCACGTGAGCAACAGCCGAAAACCCATCACCAAAGCCGCGGATTTCGCGGGCCTGAAGCTGCGCGTAATCCAGAACCCGCTGTTCCTCGAGACGTTTTCCGCCCTCGGGGCGGCGCCGCAGCCGATGCCCTTCCCGGAAGTCTACACCGCTCTCGAACAGCGCGTGGTCGACGGCCAGGAGAACCCGCTGGCGACTATCCTCGCCTCCAAATTCTACGAAGTGCAG
>DASRHX010000985.1:0-2772 GCA_035650295.1 Bryobacteraceae bacterium
CCCGGCGAAAACTATAGCGTCCTCGGCCGGATCGAACAGGGAACCACCCTCAAGGAACTGGAAGTCAAAGGCCCGTGGGTCAAGGTCGAAGCGCCTCCAAACACCTACGCATTCGTAGCTGCGCATCTCCTGCAGCCCCAGATCGCACCTCCTACCGAAGCCATTGCCGCCGCGACGCTTTCCAAGCCACTTGAAACGGCAAAGGTGGACACTCAGCCGCCGCCAGCCGATGCCGGCGCCATTGCGCCGCCGCCCGCAGCCGATGCGCCGACGACAGCCGCTGCCGCAGCGCCACCCGAGACGGAAGAGGAAATCAAACGCGTCGTGACCCGCGAAGGTTTGGTGCGGAACAGCGTCAGCATCCAGGCGCCCACCTATTTCGTGCTCCACAGTGTCGATACTGGCAAGCCGATCAATTACCTGTTCTCGACTAACATAGCCATTAAAGACTTTAAGGGACACCGCATCATCGTCACCGGCGAGGAAATGCTCGATGAACGCTGGCCCAATACACCAGTGATCGCCGTGGACAAGCTCGAGGCGGTCCCTTAATGGGTTCGTCCAACCTTATTGACGGCCGGGCGATCGCCGAAAAATTCAATGCCGAGACCGCTCGCCGTGTGGCCGCTCTTGCAGTCCGCCGCGTCCAGCCGGGCCTTGTCTTCGTGCGCGTGGGCGAGGATCCCGCCTCCAAAGTTTACGTGGACATGAAGCAGCGCGATAGCCGCAAGCTCGGCATCATTTCGGAAACTCACGTCCTTCCGGAAAAAACGTCAGAAAAAGAATTGCTCCAGTTGGTCGCCTCGCTGAATGCCAATCCAACCTTCCACGGCATTCTGGTCCAGGCCCCGCTGCCCTCGCACATCCGCTCGTCAGTTATTTTCGCTGCAGTCTCGCCCGCGAAGGACGTCGACGGGTTTCACCCCGTGAATTTCGGCAAGCTGCTTCTGGGCGATCCGACCGGCTTCGTCCCGTGCACGCCCGCCGGCATTCAGCAGTTGCTGGTTCATTCCGGTGTGCCGACCGAGGGCGCAGAAGTTGTGGTCCTTGGGCGCGGGGACATCGTCGGCAAACCGATGGCCGCCATCCTCTGCCAGAAGGCGAAGCACGCCAATGCCACCGTCACGATTTGTCATTCACGCACGCGCGACATCGCGGACCATTGCCGCCGCGCCGACATTCTGATTGCCGCGATGGGTGTCGCGGAATTCGTAAAAGCCGACATGGTCAAGCCCGGCGCTGTTGTCATCGATGTCGGTGTGAATCGCGTCGGCGAACGCCTCGTGGGCGATGTTGACTTCGCCCGCGTGCAATCGATCGCAGGCAAAATCACTCCCAACCCCGGCGGCGTCGGCCCGATGACCCGCGCGATGCTCATGAGCAACACCGTCCGCGCCGCTGAACTCGCCACTTAATATAAATTAATTATGCAACCCAGCCGTATTCTCCCTGACCTCCAATGCTCGCTGCTGTGCGAAGAAGTTCGCCAGGAAGTGACCGGAAATTTTATCCTCATTGGCGTCATCGACATCGTCCGCGTCCCGCAAGTGCCCGTCACCGCTTACAAGCTCGCGGTGTTCAACCGTTGGACCGCCGGTCTCGGCCAATTCACCGAGCGGGTCCGCCTCATGGCGCCCGATCAAACGACCGAGTTGCGCAAGAGCGAAGTGCGATTCGTCATGAAGGATCCTAACATTAACGCCACAACCGTCACCCTCTTTGGCAACGTCGAATTCAAGACGGCCGGCACCTACACCATGGAAGTCCTGGTCGATGATGTGATGAAACTTCGTTTTCCAATTCCCGTCATCGTCGTGACTCCGCCCGGCACGGCCACGGCGTCCGGGCCGGCGCCCAAGCCGGAAGCCTGAACGATGCGATGCGGAATGTCTTTAAGCCTGAGCCAGTCGAAGCCGACAAGCCAGTCTCGACAGCGCCGCGCGCGTGGCAGCCGATTACCTTCCGTGGCGTAGCCGCATTCGCTTTCGCTTCATACAATCGTCTGTTCTGGATTCAAACCGCCTTCGCAATCCTCTGCGCCGCTGCAATCGTGTGGGCGCTTTGCCATGCATGGACGCCCGTGATTCGAACTGCCGTCCGCAACCTGCCGCAAGAAGCGCCCGTGCGAAGCGAGCAACTCATCTATCCTCCCTCCGCCAGTCCAGTGCTCGCCGAATCGCGCCATTTGGCTGTGCTCCTGAAGCCGGAAGGCGGAGCTGCGGCTTCCGATGTTCGAATCGAGTTTCTCCCTCAATCCATGCGCGTATGTTCCTTGTTCGGTTGCATCGTCCGGCCGTACCCAAAAGACCGGGCAATTCACCTCACGCGCCAGGACGCCGTGCCGTGGTGGGGCGCATGGCAACCGATTCTCCTGGGCATCATCGCGATTGCGTCGGCCTTGTTCTTCCTCGCGCTTTGGTCGGTTCTCGCCACAGTCTGCTTCCTCTTTGTGCGGCTCTACGCTTACTTCGCGGACCGGCAACTTACAATCGGCGGCAGTTGGCGGCTCTGTGCCGCGGCATTCCTTCCCGGCTCGCTCGCACTGATCCTCGCTCTCGTCCTTTACGCGCTTGGAATTGCCGACTTGATTCGCTTCCTGCTCGCCATCCCGGGCCACTTTCTGATCGCACTCCTCTACCTCGTGTGTGCTCCGCTGAAACTGAACCGAATCGCCGGAGCTCCGCCGCCCTCGTTGAACCCGTTCACGGAAGCAGACGGGCGCGATAACACTTCAGCGGCCCCGTAGCCGCGGGATCAATCACCTGCACAGTG
>DASRHX010000986.1:0-12377 GCA_035650295.1 Bryobacteraceae bacterium
GAGGTATGGGAAGCTCGGTACGGGCAGACGGCGGAAGTGGAGCTTCATGCGTATGCGCGAGCGCCATTGCCAACCCGCTCTTTTCGGGGAAAACGAGGCTTCCCGTAAGCAGGAAGTACGTGACGCAGCCAAGTGAATAGACGTCGGCCTGGCCATTGAGGTTCGTTTTGCCGCTGACGGCTTCCGGCGCCATGAAGGCGGGAGTACCGAGCGTGGTGCCGGGACGGGTGAGGAAGTCATCGTCGGAGGCGCCGAGCGATTTGGCGAGGCCGAAATCAAGCACCTTGGCGAAATCGTAAGTGCAACCTTGAATGGACAAGACAATGTTCGGCGGCTTGATGTCGCGATGGACGATGCCCTTGTCATGCGCTTCGGCGAGGGCATCGCAGATTTGCACAATGATGTGGACGGCGCGGGCGGCATTGACAGGGCCGTAGTCGCGGATGAGCTTATAGAGATCGATTCCTTCGAGGAGCTCCATGACGTAGTAAAAGGTTCCGTCCTCGGTGGAGCCGAAATCATAAAGCGCGACGGTGTTAGGAGAGCTGAGGCTCGCGATGGCCTGGGCTTCGCGCTCGAAGCGAATTTTTACAGCGCGGACCTCCTGCGAGTAAGCGCCGTGGATAGCCTCCGGCCGGATGAGCTTGATGGCGACGCGCCGGGCGAGCAAGGAATGCTGGGCAATCCATACTTCGCCCATGCCGCCGGAGCCGAGGGGCTCGATCAGATGATAGCTGCCCATCTCGCGGAGTTTGCCGAGCTGGCCAGTGAGGTTGTAGATGAAGCGGGCGATGACCGAGGCGCAGACTGCCATAGCCAGGGTGGGTACCGAGAGAGTGATCCATTGAGTGAGGGCCGGGGACTCGACTGCGCCGGAGAGGATGTTGAGGGTGAGGCCGAGGGGAGCCATGAGGGCGGCGGTAATGGCGGCCAACAGTCCTTTACCAAAGGTGGAGGGTACGGCGAGAACGAAGAGGACGATCCAGACTTCGACAGCGGAGAGGCCGCGGATGGGCTCGTTGGGAGGCCAAGTGATGGCGTTTTCGGCAAGACCGATGCCGAGGGCGGCGAGGACTTCGAAGACGAGGGCGAGATCGAGCATGAGGGGCGCGGGGATGCGCTCGCTCCAGGCGAGGGCGCAGAAGGCGAAGCCGAGGATGGCGGCACCGGCGACGCTGATGGTGTAGAGCGGCGGGGCGGCGCCGGGGTCGATCCAGCCTGGTTGGACGAAGGCGCCCATGAGGTAGACGAGGATTTGCGTGAGCGCGAATCCCAAGGCCAGCCAGCCGAAGCGGCGTACGGCGCGTTCAGCGAAGTCGAGGGGAAGCGCGGAGGGCGTGGCGGCGCCGCGGAGGACCCGGTCGTCAACAAGCCGTGTGGGAGCCATGCGTCAATTACGCCTAGCGGAGGGCGATTTCAGAATAACAGACCGCCTTCGGCGGCTTGCCGCAGCCGACTTCAAGTGTGCGTAAGTTATCGTTCTTTCGCGCGAAATGTCCAGTTGAAACGGAATGGGCCAGTGCCAAGTCGACGTGACGATGGTGGAGCTGTTCGACTGGAACTCCGTGGAACCACGATAGTGTGAGCCATGCATTCGCGGGATGCGGATCGCACAATGAGAAAATGAAACCCATGGTCTTCCTGGGAGGATCGTGCGGTAGAACCACATGGCGGCGTGAGATCGCGATTCCATTGCTTGAGGCTGCCGGCGTCGAGTATTTCGATCCACAACTTGGGGAGGGCGAGTGGACGACGGCCAGTGAAGCGGCCGAGATGCGCGCCGCGCGCACGCGACCGCCGGAATGCATGGGCTAAACTGGGCTCATGGCGACGGTAGAGCTGTTCGACCGGATAACCGTGGAACCAGGAAAATGTGGCGGAAAGCCATGTATTCGCGGGATGCGTATCACCGTTCGCCGGGTACTCGAACTGTTGGCGGCCTACCCTGACCGTGAGGCGCTGCTCGCCGAGTACCCATACCTCAACAACGAGGATCTCCAGCAGGCTCTGCGCTATGCGGCGGCACGAGTCGATGACGAACAATTGGAAATCAATCAGGTGGCGTGAAACGGATTCTGCTGGACCAAGGCCTCGCCCCACGTGCCGCGGAAATCCTCCGAACTTTGGGATTCGAAGCAAGTCATGTCGCCGGCATCGGGATGCAAGAAGCGGACGATGCGGCAATTCTTTCGCGGGCTCGAGAGGAAGGGGCAGTGTGCGTGACACTTGATCAAGACTTCCACACTCACCTTGCTCTCGCGAGCAGCGGGTCCCCGTCGGTGGCGCTGCTACGCGTGCAAGGACTGGATGCTCAAGGCCAAGCCGACCTCATTTGCACGGTGTTCGAGAGGTGCGAAGATGCGCTTCGAGACGGCGCCGCAATAACAGCCGACCTGGAAAGTATTCGCATCCGGAGATTGCCGCTGAAGTAAGGGAACGAGGCCTACGAGCCACGCTCCGGTTTGGACGATGAGAAAATGAAACCCATGGTCTTCCTGGGAGGGTCGTGCGGTAGAACCACATGGCGGCGTGAGATCGCGATTCCATTGCTTGAGGCTGCCGGCGTCGAGTATTTCGATCCACAACTTGGGGAGGGCGAGTGGACGACGGCCTGCGAAGCGGGCGAGATGCGCGCAAAGGCCGAAGCCGATGTGTTGTTGTTCGTGATCGGCGGCGAGACGCGGGGCGTTGCGAGCATTGGCGAGGCGGCGTATCTACTGGGCACGCGGCGTCCGCTGGCATTGGTGGTTGCCGACTCCGCCGCCTCGGATGCGGCTGAGCGCGACGATTTGAACCGGGGCCGCATCTTTCTCCGCAGCATGGCGCGGGAGCACGATGTGCCTGTATTCACCGACGCTGCCGCCGCGACGCGTTATGCGATCGAACTGGTGCGGTCAGGCGCGGGACGGGATCGGGTGCGCGAGGTTCTCTCAGAGGTGCGTTTCAAGGACGCGACTTACCTGGTAGAAGAGATTGACGGAGGCTACCTGATCCAGATCCGCAACGCTGAGGAAGACGTGACCACCGGCGTGCGCGAAATGTACCGGGGGCGGCAGTGGTTCCTGCGGCGCGAGGCGAGCAAGGACGAGATTGTGCGCACGGCGTTCCTGGCGGCGGCGGTGTGGCAGGAGCACGAGGCGCGGGAGTCGTTTACCTATCGCGGCGCGCGCATCTTCGGACCGCATGGCGATGTGGATGAGTTGGCCAAACGAGGCTAGTACGGGGTCTGGATGCAGTCGCCGCAGTAGACACCGAGACCCTTGCGGCGCCACTCCTGTTCTCCAAAGACAAACGGATCGAGGCGGGGTTGAGAGAAGACGCGGTGGACATGCTCGTCCGCCGGGGATTCGCGCGCGAAGGCGGGCGGGAAGTTCAGGGCTTCGACGCGGCGGTCCAGTGAGGGGTTGAGGAAGAACGGCAGAGAGATGCGCGAGCCGCCGCGGCTGACTACGCGGTGCGGTGTGGCGGCGAGGCGGCCACGCGTGGCGAACTCGAGAATCTCGCCGACGTTCACGGGCAGGACTCCGGGCGTAGCGGGAACGGGGATCCAAGAGCCATCGGGTTTGCGAATCTCGAGACCGCCGGCGTTGTCCTGGAGCAGCAGCGTGATCCAACTGAAATCGACGTGAGGCGCGACGCCTGAGCGGGGCTGCAAATCGGGAGTCTGCTGATAGTGGATGAGCTTGAGGAGCAGATAGGGGGCTACGTCCTCGGGCAGGAACAACGAAGGTGGCAGTGAAAGGCTTTGGGCAACGGCTGCAAGGATGTCGCGCGATGCTCGTTCGAGATCGGCTATCAAGGAGAGCGTTCGTGAGCGCCAGGATGCATCTGGTGGCCACAGATTGGGGCCGCGCAGTTGGTTGCAGGGGGGCTCGGAGCCGATAGCCGCTTCTTCGCGTCCGAAGTGAATTTGCTCCCGCCAGTCGCGCGCATTGTGCATGACGCTGTAGCCGCGGAAATGGGGCGAGGCTTCAATGGCAAGAGCGCGTTTCACCGTCTCGGGCAAGGCGAAGAATGCTCGCGCATCTTCGAGCACGGCGGCACAGCGGGCGGCGGGAAAGAGCGGATGCGTGGCAAGGAAGCAGCCGGTACCGGCGAGGGCATCGAGCAGGCTAGGAAGAGGACTGTTTTGTCCGAAATCAAATACTATCATGCGCCTGGACCAGGCATTGTGCGCATATGGTGGAACGTGTATTCACCGGCGAGGCGTTCGATGCCGGATTCATCGAAGGCCAGGAGGCGGGCGATCATGACATTGTCGGGCGCGGCCTTGGCGAACGTGATGGACTCCTGATAGAGGACACTGTCCGAGCCGGGATGAACAGGAATGTCGGGCAGGCGGAGTTGTTCCCTGCCCTGCTGGTCACAGAGGGAGAGATCGACGCGCTGCGCGCCGGCTAGGTTCGCCGCCAGGCGGGCGATGAGCAGATCGTCCCCGGCGGTGACGGTGCACTGAACGGAGCCGCCGGCGGGGACATCGTACTGACGGACGCGAAGGCCCTCGTCCTTGGCCCGCTGAATGGATGCGTCACTCACTATCATGCGGAGGCTTCCTTCGCGGGCGAGCCTGTGCATACTCTTCGACAAGGCGATCACTTCGCGAAGCCGCGCGCCGCAGGGATCGCATTGGAGAAGGTGCAATTCGACCGCCTCCTCGTCGGGGGCCAGGAGAACGGCGAGCCAGTAGTCAGCGAGGAGCGCGGCGTCGAGAGGCCGCGAGCAGACCACTGAGCCTCCGGCGTTTCCGGTAGTCATGACGCCACCCCCAAGCACTGGCGTAACTGGAGGATGGCACGATGGCGAATCACCCGGACATTGGCCTCCGAGATGCCGAGGAAGCTGGCAACATCGGCGCCGGCCTGCTCGTCATAGAAAGTCATCACGACAACCGTGCGCTCACGTTCTTTGAGATTTTGCACGCATTGGGCGAGTTGGCCGTGATCGAGTTGCGGAGTGGACGGCTGAGAGGCCGGAAGGAGATCGGGCCCGAATTGTTCGAGCAGACGCTCTTTTCGTTGAGCGCCCCGGCGCATCCCGAGCACGGTCAAACGGCAAATGCCGAGCATGAAGGAAGCCAGCTTTTCCCGCTCCCGCAGGCGGCCGGCTCGCAGCGCTTCCAGAGTGGTGATGAGAACCTCCTGTGTCAGGTCGTCGGAGGCTTGTTCGTCTCTCAGGTGGCGCAATCCGTAGAGCCGGAGGCGGGGTGCCATGCGCCGGAATAGCTCGGCCTCGGCTTCGCGGGAGCTGCCGGTGCCGATTTGCCTAACGATTTCAGCATCGTTCAGTTCAACGAGCATCGATACACATTTTATGTGTAACAGGGGAGCGACTTGTTACACTTCCAGGCCAAGGAGTATTAAAAATGGATTCTCAGGAAGCGAAAACAGTAGCCAATTTTTTGATTGCCGATTTTGAACAGGAAATGCAAACCACGATGCGCGTGCTCGCGGCCGTTCCCAATGAACGGCTCGACTATGCGCCGGATGCAAAATCCAAGAGTGCGCTCGGACTGGTGCGGCACATTACACTCGAAGACGAATGGTTGTTGAACTGCATTGCGAACGGCGAGTTCACCGCTCCGCCGGACGATTCCGACGCCTGCGGCATCGCGAGTCCAGCCGATGCGGTAACGCGATACAAGGAGAAGCTCCCCGTCGCGTTGGACCGCGTGCGCGCGATGCCGGGCGACAAGTTGGCAACGGTCATCGATCTGTTCGGCATGGTGCAAGCGCCAGGGGTGAACTTCCTGGCGATGACGGTGAAGCATTCGGTGCACCACCGTGGACAGCTCAGCGCGTATCTGCGTTCGATGGGAGGAAAGATCCCCAGTATCTACGGGCCCTCCGGCGACACGCAGTAGCCTGATTGCGCGGGCGTGAAATAATGGGACCATCGCCGGGTTCGGCGGCATCCCAATGAAGATTTGCTATTTCGATGCGTTCGCCGGGATCAGCGGCGATATGACGGTTGGCGCTCTGCTTGACGCGGGCGCCAACGCAGTGGCGTTGATTGCCGCGTTGGAGAGCCTCGGCACAGGCGCGCAGTTCACGGTGGAGAAGACAAAGCGGCGAGGGATTGCGGCGTCGAAGTTTTATGTGAACGGCGCCGATACCAAGAAGCACAGGCATCTGCCGCACATTGTGCAGATGATCGATGGCGGCGCCTTGAGCGATCGTGCCCGGGCGAACGCGAAGCTTGTTTTCCAGAAGCTCGGCGAAAGCGAGTCGGCCGTGCACGGCACTCCGATCGAGAAAGTGCACTTCCACGAAGTGGGCGCGGTAGACTCGATTGCCGATATCGTCGGTGCGTGCGTGGCTTTGGATCTGTTGGGCGTTGAGGCAGTGGTATGTTCACCAATCAACGTAGGCAGCGGAACCGTGAGCACCGAGCATGGAATTATGCCGGTGCCCGCACCGGCGACGGCGTTGCTGTTGAAGGGCAAGCCAATCTATTCGCGCGGTCCCGCATCGGAGTTGGCGACACCGACGGGGGCGGCAATTGTGACCGCGCTGGCGGGCGACTTCGGGGCGATGCCTGCATTGCGCATCGAAAGTATCGGCTATGGCGCGGGCGATAAGGATTTCGCCGAACACGCGAATGTGCTGCGGGCGATGATCGGCGAAACGAGTGGCGCACGGGAGTCGACGATGGTGGAGGTGATTGAAGCCAACATCGACGATTCGACGCCCGAGGTGCTGGGATGGGCGATGGAGCGGCTACTCGACGCCGGCGCGCTGGATGTGACGATGCAGCCGCTACTGATGAAAAAGTCACGGCCGGGAACGCTACTGCGCGTGTTGGCGCGGCCCGAGGATCGCGAGAAGCTGGCGGGACTGATGATGACGGAGACGTCGTCATTGGGCGTGCGGTTCTATTCGGCGGAGAGGCGGGTGCAAGCGCGGCGGATTGTGGAAGTGGAAACTCCGCACGGGCGGGCGCGCGTGAAAGTAGCCGAAAGCGGAGCATTTGCTCCTGAATATGAGGATTGCCGGACACTGGCGCGCGCGACGGGATTACCATTGCAGCAGATTTTGAGCGAAGTTAGTCAGGCCTACACGAAGAATGCCTAAGTTCTATCTCACGACTCCTATTTATTACGTGAATGCCGCGCCGCACATCGGGCACACGTACACGACGATTGCGGCCGATCTCATCAAGCGCTACAAGACGATGTGCGGCTATGACGTTGTGCTGACGACGGGCACCGACGAGCACGGGCAGAAGATCGAGCGCGCGGCGAAGACTGCGAACAAAACGCCGCAAGAGTTCACCGACCTCATCTCCGCCGAGTTCCGCGCGCAGTGGGAGACGCTGGGGCTGAGCATCGACCGGTTCCGGCGGACGTCGGACCCGAAGCATCATGCAGCGGTACAGCAGTTGTACCGGCGCTGCAAAGAGGCGGGATTCATTTACAAGGCTCATACACGGGACAGTATTGCGTGTTCGATGAGTTGTACGTGAACGAGGCGAAGCCCGGCGATCCGTGTCCGGATTGCGGGCGGCCGACGGAGACGGTAACGGAAGAGAATCTCTACTTCAAACTGTCGGCGTTCACGGAGCGGTTGCTGAAGCTGTATGAGGAGCATCCGGAGTTCATTCAGCCGGAGACGCGGCGCAATGAGGTGATCGCGTTCGTATCGCAGCGGTTGAAGGACCTTTCAATCTCGCGCACGACGATTCAGTGGGGCATTCCGGTGCCCGATGAACCGGGTCACGTATTCTATGTCTGGTTCGACGCGCTGATGACCTATTGGAGCGCGGTGGAGGGCGAGGGCCAGTGGCCTGCCGACCTGCACTTGATCGGAAAAGAGATCGTGCGGTTCCATGCGATTTACTGGCCGGCGTTTTTGTGGGCCGCGGGATGGGAATTGCCGAAGAAGATTTTCGCGCACGGGTGGCTGCTGTTTGAGAACGACAAAATGTCGAAGTCGCGCGGGAACATTGTGCGCGCAACGCCGATTCGCGACGTGATGGGCGTGGACGCTTTGCGCTACTTCTTACTACGCGAGATTCATTTCGGACAAGACGGTAGTTTTAGTTTCGACGCTCTGGTGGGCCGGTACAACTCGGATTTGGCAAACGGGCTCGGCAATCTGGCGAGCCGCACGCTGAGCATGATCCGGCAGTATCGCGGCGGCGTGATTCCCGCATCGGCGGGCGATGCGGCCATTGCCGAAGCGGCGTGCGCGGCAGTCGAGCAAGCGCAGGCGAGTTTCGACGAGTTGGCGTTCTCGAAGGGTCTGGATGCGGTATGGACCTTGTTGTCGGCGGTGGACAAGTTCATTGTCGAACGGGCACCGTGGAAGCTAGTCAAGGATGCCGGAGCTTCGGCACAACTGGACGAAGTCTTGTACACGGCGGCCGAAGTGCTGCGTGTGGTAACGGTGTTGCTCGCGCCGGCGATGCCGGAGTCGGCGCGGAAGATTTGGGCGCAGTTGGGTTGCACGGAGCCACTTGCGAAGCAGCGTATCGATCAACTCGCGTGGGGCCAGTTGCAAGGCGGCCAAGCTGTAGGCGAAGCCGCGACAGTGTTCCCTCGCGTCGACGTAGGTCCGGCCGTGGAACAGATGAAGGCGCTCGAACAGAAAGAGACGGCGCGGCAGAAGGCGCTACTAGGACAGAAGGATGAGGCTCCCACGGCGTCCTCTTCCGACGGGACGGGCAAGCGTCCGGAGGCGATGCCGCCGATCAACATCGACGATTTCGGGAAGGTCGACTTGCGCGTGGGAGAGGTGAAAACGGCCGAGCGCGTGAAGGGCGCCGACAAACTGCTGCATCTCAGCGTGGATATCGGCGAGGAAGCTCCGCGCAGTATTGTGGCGGGTATCGCGCTGGTCTACGAACCGGAGAAGTTGATTGGGCGCAAGGTAGTGATCGTGGCGAATCTTGAGCCGCGCAAGCTGCGGGGCATTCTGAGCCAGGGCATGATCGTGGCGGCGTCGCTCGATGGCGGCTTGCCGATGCTCGCGGGATTCCTCGAAGATGTTCCGGTGGGGGCGCGCCTGAAGTAGATGGGCCTCGTCGATTCGCATTGTCATTTGGACGGTCCGCGGTTCAGTGAGGATCGTGAAGCGGTAATCGGGAGGGCGCTGGAGGCAGGCGTGGAGCGGATGTTGTCGATCGGGTCTGGCGATGGGCCGCCGGATCTGGAGGCGGCGATTCGCATCGCGGAACAATATGCGCCGGTGTGGGCGACGGTGGGCGTGCATCCACACGACGCGGCGGCCGCGGACGATGCGGCGTTGCGCCGGCTTGAGGCGTTGCTGAAGCATCCGAAGGTTGTGGGACTGGGTGAGATTGGACTCGACTATCATTACGACCATTCGCCGCGCGAAGTACAGAAAGTGGTCTTTCGAGATCAACTGGCAATCGCCAGGCAAGCGGGCGTGCCGGTAATCATTCACACGCGAGAGGCGTGGGACGATACGTTCGCGATCCTCGACGAGCATTGGGCGCAGGCGGGTTTGCCGGGCATTATGCACTGCTTCAGTGGGGGCGTTGCGGAGGCCGAGCGGTCGATGGCGATGGGGTTCCGGATTAGCATCGCTGGAGTAGTGACGTTTCCGAAGTCGGAAGAGCTGCGGGAGGCGGCAAGGATGGTTCCAGCGGACCGTCTGCTGGTGGAAACCGATTCGCCGTACCTGGCGCCGGTACCATATCGGGGCAAGCGGAATGAACCGTCGTACGTGGTGGAAACGGCGAAGCGAGTCGCGGCCGAGCGGGGCGTGACTTATGAAGAGTTGTGCCGTGTGACGACGCAGAATTTCGAGCGGCTGTTCCCGGCGGCGGCTGCGAATGCGGTGGGGAAAATACCCTCCCCGTTTGCAGGGGCCTGAGCCGGATGGGTACACTGAAGAGTTTCATGGCATTCAGCAGGCTGGGCGCAACGTTGACGGCGCTCGAGATTCGCGAGTTGGTAAAAGCGGATCTGGAGAAGGTGGAACGTGTGATCGGCCTGGAGTCGGTTGCCTCCGCTGAAGTAGTGACCTCGATCAGCCGGCATCTGCAGGTGAACGGGGGCAAGCGGCTGCGGCCGATTTTGTTGCTGCTGGCCAATAAACTCGCGGGCAGGACGACGGATAGCGCGATTGCGCTGGCGGCCGTGGTGGAGATGATTCACACGGCGACGCTAGTGCACGATGACGTCATCGACGAGGCGCGGACAAGGCGCGGTCAGCCGTCGGCGAACGTGCTGTGGGGTAATCAAACGTGCGTGCTGGCAGGCGACTGGCTCTATATGCAGGCCTTCCAGGTGGCCCTGCGCGAGCGCAATTTCGCGATTCTCGACATTCTGATTTCGCTGACACAGATGATGGTGGAAGGCGAGCTGCGGCAGTTGGAGACGATGGGGAAGATCGCGGTGACCGAATCCGATTATATGGAACTGGTCGACCGTAAGACGGCGAGTCTGTTTGCGGCGTGCGCGCGGTTGGGCGCGGTCGTAGCGGGAGCGGATGAGTCGTCCGAGAGCCGGTTGAA
Organism: Bryobacteraceae bacterium; assembly: GCA_035650295.1. Lineage (GTDB taxonomy): Bacteria > Acidobacteriota > Terriglobia > Bryobacterales > Bryobacteraceae > JAFLBB01. Next base: position 10,480 of record DASRHX010000986.1, read on the forward strand.
CGACTATGCGTGGAATCTGGGCATGGCGTTCCAGCTGGTGGACGACGTGTTGGACTTTACGGCGAGCGAGCGCGTATTGGGAAAGCCGGTAGGCAACGACTTGCGCGAAGGTAAAGTTACGCTGCCGCTGATCTATGCGCTAACCGAGGCGACAGCGGACGAGCGTGCAATGGTGGGGCGCGTGCTGGTTGACCGTAGTTATGAGGCGGTGCCGTTTGCGAGCGTACAGAAGATGGTGAAGCGCTACGAGGGGATTGAGAAGGCGAAGGCACGGGCGCAGGAGTTCACCGAAAAAGCGCGGTCGCTGGTGCTGAGTTTCCCGGAGAGCGCCTACCAGAGAGCGCTGCTGGCGGTCACCGATCTGGTGACCGAGCGGGACCACTAAGGCAGGCGTTGGCCACAGATGGACATAGATGAACGCAGTTGGCGGAGATGGGTCGCGTAGGCTGCTGAGGGGTAAAGTATGGGTGTGACTGGCCCGCGATTTGAAACGTTGACTATCAAGGGGTTTCGGCGATTACTGGATGTGAAGTTAGAACTGCGTCCGGTGTCGGTGATGATTGGGGCGAATGGTACGGGCAAGACGTCGGTGCTAGATGTGCTGGCGCTGCTGGCGAGGTCGGCGAAGGGGGAGCTAAAGCAGGCGATTTCGGATTTAGGGGGGCTTGCACAGGTTGCGACTTTAGATCGTGCCAATAGCTTAGACCTGTATGTCGAAGCTTCTGGCCCAACTCCGTTGCCGATTCATTATGCAATCCGGCTTGCGCCCCTGGCGGTAGGTTACGCGATAGAGAAGGAGTATTTGTCTTCCAACAGAGTCTCGCTTGATCGAAAGTTGAGGCCATTGTTCAATTCGGAAGGGCCCAGCATTGACGGACACCGCTACCGCGATGACCGCTCCGGGAAATTGGTTGAATATGATGGCTCGATAGATTCCTCGGAGACCACCTTGGGCCAAGTAGGAGGCCTGGATGAATCAACAAGGGAATTTCGTCGACGGTTAGCTTCGGTGAGCCACTATCACGTTCTCAATGTCGAACAGCGCTCGGCTGTGCGACTGCCTCAACAACTGAGACCGGCCGAATTGCCCGGGACAGATGGTGAGGATCTAGTTTCGTCTCTATTCTCGCTGCGGGAATCTGCCCGGAAAAGGTTCGAGGCAATCGAGGATTCTCTGCGGGCAGCCTTTCCTCGATTTGAGCGTCTAGAGTTTCCTCCTGTTGCTGCAGGGACGATCTCGCTTGGCTGGCGCGAGCATGGCGTATCACGCCCGTTCTACATGAATCAACTGTCGGAAGGCACGCTGCGATACCTGTGGTTGACAACGTTGTTGCAGAGCCCGGGGCTAACGGCGCTGACGTTGATCGATGAGCCGGAAGTCAGTTTGCATCCGGAGTTGCTGAGTTTGTTGGCGGAGCAGTTCAGGGAAGCATCCGAACGAACGCAACTGGTAGTGGCGACACATTCAGACACTTTGATCCGATTTCTGAAGCCGGAGGAGGTGGTCGTGCTTGACTCAGACGAAGAAGGCATGACGACGTTGACGCGAGCAAGCGAACTCGACTTGGATGAGTGGTTAAAAGACTATTCGCTCGATGAGTTGTGGCGGAATGGGCGGATGGGGGCTCGTGCTTGAAAATTGCCATCCTCGTCGAGGGGAGTACCGAGCGGGTATTTATGCCGCATCTGCGGGAGTTTTTGAAAGCCAGAGCGGTTCCCGAGATGCCGAAGCTGGATCCATTCCCTTGCGATGGACACGTATACAAAGGCGAGAAATTGCGAAGAACCGTTGAGGCACTGTTACGTAATGGAAAAAAACCGGCTGATGCCGTCATTGCGCTCACCGATGTGTACACGGGAAGTGACGACTTCACGGATGCAGCCGATGCCAAGCGAAA
>DASRHX010000987.1:0-10718 GCA_035650295.1 Bryobacteraceae bacterium
ACGCCTTCATACAGTCGCTGGGCGAGGCCCATCGTGCGCTTCACCGAGAAGCGAAGCTTGCGTGCCGACTCCTGCTGCAGCGTCGAGGTAATGAAAGGCGGCACTGGATTGCGGCGTTTCTCTTTGGTGCCGACGGCTTGAACCGTGTACTCGGCGCCATCGATGGCGGCCAGCACCGCGTTGGACTCATCCGCGCTGCCGATCTTGAAGTTTTCGCCATTCTTTTTCGCCAGGCGCGCCGTGAGAACCGGCGGCTTCTTGGCGTTCAGGCTGACGTCGATCGTCCAGTACTCTTCCGGATTGAAGGCGCGAATCTCGCGTTCGCGGTCGACGATCAGGCGCAGGGCGACGGTCTGAACACGGCCGGCGGATAGACCGCGCTGGACCTTGTCCCACAGCAGCGGGGAGATTTTGTAGCCGACAATACGGTCAAGGACACGGCGCGCCTGCTGCGCATCCACCAGGTTCGTGTTCACCTGGCCGGGATTTTCAAACGCCCGGCGGATGGCCGGCGCCGTAATCTCGTTGAACATGACGCGGTACACTTTGGCCCCGCCGCCCTTTTTCCCGCTGCCGCCGAGCTCCTCCATCAGGTGGAAGCAGATGGCTTCGCCTTCCCGGTCAGGGTCAGCGGCGAGGTAGATGGAATCGGCGCCCTTGGCGGCCTGTTTCAATTCCTGGATCAGCTTGCGCTTGCCTTCGATCACCTCATAGCGTGGGGTGAAGTCGCCATCGACGTCGACAGAGAGGTCCTTCTTGGGCAAGTCTTTGACGTGCCCCAGGGAGGCCATGACAATGTAGTCCTTGCCGAGGTACTTGGCGATGGTTTTCGACTTTGCCGGCGATTCGACAATGACGAGAGACTTGCTCATGAGAGAGTAATGATGTTCCTTTCGGGCCTGCCGGCTCATCGCCCGGACAGAGTCCAGGCAGAAGAGACTGACTCCATGAAGGTAGCATTTCAGTCAACCGGCATGGATTGCCGGTCCTCCGGCGCGGTTACCTACCACACTCTAGCAAACTGTTTTCCGGGGAGTTGCCGTACCATGCCGGCGAGCTCCAGCTCGAACAGCGTGGCCACTATCTCTGATGGCGAGTACCCCTCCAAGGATTCGAACAGGGAGTCGAGCTTGACGCCCACGTTCACGTTTACCGCTTGAACTAGAGCTTTGGCCAGGGGGGCGCTTGGACCGAAGCGTAAGTCCATATCTATCTCTTGTTTAGGAGGTGTGTCGGGGTTCGTGATCTGGCCCAGCAGGGTCTGGCGGAGGTGGTCAGGGAGGTCGGAAAGCAGGTCCTCGGCATCCTGCAGCAGGCGCGCACCCTGCTTGATTAATAGGTTGGGGACCCAGCTCATCCGGGATGTAATGGGTCCCGGCACGGCATAGACCTCACGCCCCTGCTCCATGGCTGTCCGGGCGGTAATGGCCGAGCCGGAATATTGAGCGCCTTCGACAATTACGGCGGCGTAGCTAATGCCGCTGACGATGCGATTGCGCAGCGGGAAGTTCTGGGGATGGGCAGGTGAGCCCATCGGAAATTCAGAAAGAATCAGCCCGCGCGTTGCGATGTCTTCGGCAAGCCGCCTGTTCTCGGAGGGATAGATGTGGTCGATACCCGATCCAAAGACGGCCACCGTGCCACCGCTCATGCTGAGGGCGGCCTTGTGAGCGCAGGTGTCGACACCGCGGGCCATGCCAGAGACAATCACGGCGCCTGCCTTGGCAAGGTCGGCCGACAGGCGCTCGGTGACGTTGACCCCATAGAGTGTCGGGCGGCGCGTTCCAACCATGGCGACCAGCACGCCCGGCAGCAGCTCCGTGCGGCCCTTGGCGAACAGGACGATAGGCGGGTCGGCGATGTTGGCAAGAACGGCGGGGTAGCCCGGATAGCCGAAAGGAAGGAGAATGGCGCCCTGCTCCCGCATCTTCTGCTGCTGTTGGGCCGCGTCTTCGAAGGTGCAGCCGCTGATCAGGCTTCGTGCAACGCCGCCGGAAAGCCCGTGGTCTTCGAGCTCGGAGACCGATGCCCGGAAAATCGCCTGCGGCGTCTGGTACGCATCCAACAGCGGAATGGTGCGCACCGGGCCGAGTCCGTGCACCAGGCGGAGCGCGAGCCAGTACAGTTCCTCTTCATTGGTAAGGCGGGTGGAGGGCGCGGGAGCTAGCATGACGGCAGGTCAGACCTACGGAGGTGGTGCCGTAAGACCGGGGTTATTCTCTTCCCCTGAGTATCGCGGCCATCAAGCGAAGACTGTGGCGCCCGTGGAAGACCGCGACGACCCACAAGGGTTGCCGATCCGGGTGGGTAGGCAATCACGTACTCATGCACCAAAGCGGCGATCCAGCGTTTCCCGCGCGTGAGCCAATTCGTCAAAGTATCCGATCAAAGCATCCTCAATAAGTTCGGAGCTTGCACGGCCAGTCTCGCGGGCCATCTCATCGAGCTTGGCCTGCACATCAGGTGTGAATGGCACTTCCATCATTTAAGCCCTACTTTCCCTGCCTATCGGAAACTGCGAGGCCTGTCACGCGGACGGATGCCTTACATGGCCCCATCCACGCCTGCCCAGAGATTCAGCGTGTTTAGTTCCTCGCGGCCGGAGGCCTTCAGATAGAGGAACAACTGCATGCGATAGGCGGCGTAGTGGTTGAGCACCAGGGACACCGTCCACGAGCCGCGGCTCGCCTTGTGGCCGAAGAGTTCGATTTCGGCGCGGAAGTCGTCGTCGGAGGCTGGGCCGAGGAGTTCGGCGAAGAGGGCTGGCTGTCGGGCAATGGACTCTTTGGCCTTCTCCAAAGTGAGCATCGTAGCCTTGGCCTCGCCTTCGGTCCAGGCTCGCTTCCAGGCGTCCATGTCGAACCGGGGCGAGAGTGTGGCGCGCAGATGGATTGGGCCCACGAGCGTCATGTACTGCAGCAGTTCGAGAGTGCTGCGCTGTTTCGCGGTGGGGCGGTAGTCGAGCTTCGCTGGGTCGACCTTTGAAGCGAGATGGAGCAGGAGGCGCACTTCGCCATTCAATGCGGAGATGAGTTCGTTCTTTGTTAGGACCATGAAGAGTCTCCAGCGATCGGTTGGCTAGTTTGCCGCCAGCAGTTCGGCCAGCTTGTCGTAACTTTCCGCGGCCCCGTCTTCCATTCCCATCTGGATCACGGCGTCGCGAACCTCTTTGGAGGGATAGAGCACGGTAGCAGTGAGCGTTGTTTTGCCATCTTGCTCGGTGAAGACGGCGGTGACCTGCGATTCACCCGGGTAATCGTCGAACGACTCCATATGAACCGAGCGCTCGGGCGGAACGATCTCGCGATAGACGCCACGCATGCCCATGTCCTTTCCATCGGGACCGCGCATCACAAAGCGGAAGCTGCCGCCGACACGATGGTCGACTTCGCATACCACGAGCGACCATCCGCGCGGCCCGAACCAGCGCTTCAGCAACTCGGGCTTCGAGAAGGCGTCATAAACCAATTGGCGTGGCGCGTCAAACACGCGCGTAAGGACCACTTCACGGTCCGTGGGCGTGGTGACTTTCAAAGTACCCGTGTTTTTCATTTCTTCTGCTTTCCTTTTTTCTTGAATTCGCGGAGAGCCTCCTTGCCGAGCCAGCGCGCCGAAGGTTCTTCCGACGCTGCCAGCCGTTCGGCCAGCTCCGATGACGCGGCGCGCAGCGCCGGACTGCGCAATCCGATGGAGCGCAGCGCCCAACTGACGCCCTTTTTGACGAAGTTGCGGCCGTCTCCCGCGGCCTGTTCGATCAGCGGCAGGCAGCGCAAGAACTGCTCGTCGCCGGCTTTCTTGTCGTGAAGAGCGAGACTGGCAAGCAACGCAAAGGCCGCCCGCTTTTGGAATTCACCCTTCTTCTTGCTCCATGGCTCAACCTTCGCCCACGCATGCGGCACGCGATCGAAAAGCTTGAAGCACACCGTGTCGACGATGCCCCAGTTGTCGAAGTCGCGGCACCAGCGCTCCATCTGCGCGGGCGTGACCAGCGCGGGATCGTCGACAAACGAGGCGACCATGCGCGCCTCGTAGCAGCCGGTTTCCCACAACGCAGCGGCGAGCTCATGGCTTGTACCCAAACGCTTTGCCAGCACTTGCACGTTGGCCATGGAGACGCCCAGCGCATTCTTCGCGTTGATGCCGAAACGGGCGAGATTATCGCGGTCCTTCCGCGTGCTCATCTGTTCGAGAGACGCTACCGCGGCGCGCACGACGTCCTGCATGATGCCCGGCACTAAGCCGGCACCTTCAACAGCTCATCGAGCATGTTGTAGCTTTCGGCGACTCCGCGCTCCATCGGCGACCGGAGCACGCCATCGCGAGCCTCGCGCGATTCGAAGCTCATCGTCACGGTGAGCGTAGTCGCCCCGCCCTGCTCGGTGAGCACGGTGGTGTTCACGCACTCTCCCTCGTACCAAGGGTCGTCGAAGACCTCGGTGCAAACGATCCGCTCCGGCGCGGCGATCTCGCGAAATACGCCGCCACAGCCCATTTCCAAACCGGCGGACTCCTTCCACCACACGTAGCGGTACGCGCCGCCCACTTTCAAATCGACTTCGCAGACTTTGAGCGTCCAGCCGCCGCGCACGCCGAGCCAGCGCTTGAGCAATTCGGGCTTCGTGTTGGCTTCAAAGACAAGATGACGCGGTGCGTCGAAGACGCGCGACATAACGATTTCACGGTCCCCGTGAGCTGCGACCGTGAGTGTTCCTGGACTCTTCATCGGGCTATCCTTTCGCGGTTCGAACCTTCGGTTTCCTGTTCAGGGCTTTCAGTTCGTCGAGCAACGTATCGAGTTGCTGGAATCTCTGCTCCCAAAACTGGCGGTAGTTTTCCAACCATTCGGTCGCTTCGGCGAGCGGCTTGGCTTCAAGGCGGCGAGGGCGGCGTTGCGCGTCGCGGCCGTGCGAGATGAGGCCAGCGCGCTCGAGGACCTTGAGGTGCCTGGAAATCGCGGGTTGGCTGATCGCAAATGGTTCGGCGAGTTCGTTCACCGTCGCCTCGCCTGATGCGAGACGGGCCAGGATGGCCCTCCGGGTGGGATCGGCCAGCGCGGCAAAGGTGGCGTCCAGGCTCTGAGTCTGCATAATCACCAGTTTGTTATATAACAATTTGATTATGTACAGAAAGCCAGGTACTGTCAACAGGTTTTTGAACGATCGGCGATAGACTGGATCCGGAATCCATGAACACGACACGGCGCATATTTTTGATGAGCGCTTCCGGCCCGGCGCTATACGCCGCACCGGGCGACAGAATCCGTTTGGGCGTGATCGGGGCCGGGGGCCGCGGGACGTTCGTGATGGGCGTGTTCCAGAAGGATGCAAACCTGCAGGTCGGCGCAATCTGCGACGTGTACGAGCCAAATCTGGAAAGGGGTCTGTCGGCAGCTTCGAAGGCGCAGAATGGCGTTTCGGCAAAGGCGTACCGCAACTACAAACAGTTGCTCGAAGACAAGTCGATCGAGGCCGTGCTTATTGCCACACCGGAACACTGGCACCATCGCATGGTTCTCGACGCGCTGGCGGCGGGCAAAGACGTCTACGTGGAAAAGCCTCTGTGCAGGACGCCCGAAGAAGGCGTCGAGCTCATGGACGCCGAGAAGCGTTCGAAGAACATCGTTCAAGTGGGCATGCAGCGGCGCAGTTACGACCTTTATCAGGAAGGCAGTAAGCTCGTCGCCTCGGGCACGCTGGGCAAGGTGCGAATGGTGCGCTCGTGGTGGCTTAATACGCAACTCACCGATACAAAGCCTCCGAAGCTCGAAGGCGCGCTCGATTGGAAACAATGGCTGGGCGCGATGTCCGACCGGCCCGTGGATAGCGACCTGTTCCGCCGATGGCGGCTCTACTCCGAATTCGCCGGAGGCATCGTCGCCGACCAGGGGGCGCACGTCTACGACGGCATTCACATGTTGATGGGCGCGGGCTTTCCACTGGCGGTGACGGCGGCCGCGGGCCGTCCGCATGCCATCGTCGGTGACACTCCGGAAAGCGTCGTAGTGACGGCCGAATACCCGGAGGACTTCATCGGCGTGTTTAGCGTGAACTACGCGGCGATGAGATACAAAAGCCGCAACGACCAGATGAACCACCTCGATGGAGACAAGGCGCGCATGGACATAGGACGCGAAGATCTGCGCGTGTTTGAACAGGGCGCCGAAGACACTCCCGCCATCGAGAAGCGCTCGGAGAAAGGCTTCGGATGGGCGACCGATCTGCACGTGCAGAACTTCCTCGAATGCGTGCGTACGCGCAAGCCGCCCACGGCTCCGATGTGGTTGGGGTTCCAAGCGGCACTGGTGGTGCAGTTGGGAAACATGTCGTTGAAGCATGGCCGCCGGATGAAATGGAACGCGGCTTTGCGTAAAGTAGAGTTCTCATGATGATTCGCCGCTCCTTTCTTTCCTCGCTTGTTGCCGCGCCCGCGCTGTTCGCGGCCCCGGCGCTTCCCCTGAGACGGCGCAGTGAAGGCGGCGTGAGCGAAAGCCCGGCGGAATTCGATCCGGCGCGCTCGGCCATCATCCTGTGCGACATGTGGGACAAGCATTGGTGCCGGGGCGCGAATGAGCGCCTTGTGCCCATCATCGAGAAGGGGCGCCCGCTGCTCGAGGCCGCGCGCAAGAAGCGGATGGTGATCATCCACGCTCCGTCGGACACGATGCAGTTCTATCAGAACGCGCCGCAGCGGCTGGCCGCGATCCAAGCTCCGAAAGCCTCGCCTCCAGCGCCGCTCGCGCTCGATGCTCCCCAGCTTCCGATCGACGATTCCGACGGCGGCTGCGACACCGGCGACAAGAGCGGGAAAGCATGGACGCGGCAGCATCCCGGAGTACTGATCGCGCCCGAGGATTTCATCACCGACAAAGGCGACGAAGTCTATTCGATCCTCAAGCTGCGCGGCATTCAAACGCTGTTCATCATGGGCGTGCACACCAACATGTGCATTCTGAACCGCACGTTCGCGATCAAGCAGATGACGAAGTGGGGCGTTCCCTGCGTGCTGATCCGCGACCTCACCGATGCGATGTACGACCCAGCCGATCGTCCCTATGTGAGCCACGAGCAGGGAACAAACCTGGTGATCGAGTACATCGAGCGGTATTGGTGCCCGAGCACGACGTCGGCGAACATGATGGCGGCATTGCGCTAACCGTTACAGTGGACGGTACTCGACAGCGGGACCGCTCGCCGATACCACGGTGAGACCACTCTTCCGCGCGAGTTCGTTGAACTGTTCGAGCGTGCGCGGCTTGCCGCCGCAGAGCAGCATCTCAATGGGCAGGCCCCCGCGCGCGGCATCGGCGGAAACACTCTTCAGCACCACAACCCGGCCCGACGGCCGCGCCGCCTCGGCGCAGCGGCGGAGGATGGACACAGCTTCGCGATCTGGCCAGTCGTTGATTACCTTGCGGAGCAAATAGACATCCGCGCCGGCGGGAAGCGGCTCGAAGAAGCTTTGGCCGACGGCCGCGGCGCGATCGGAAACGCCGGCGCCGGCAAAAACTTCGGCAGAGCGGGCAACGGTTCTGGGGAGATCGACCAACGTACCAAGCAGGTGGGGATGGGCTTGCAGCACCGCGGCGAGCATCGCGCCGGTGCCGCCGCCAACATCGACGATGCGGCGCACACGCTCCCAGCCTTCGGCGAGGGGGAACAGCGGATCGGGCACTCCGTGGCCGGCTGGTCCCATCAGAGCGTCGAAGCTTGCGGCAACCTCGGGATGCGCATCGAGGTCCTCCCAGAATGGCCGGCCGAAGATTTCGTGATAAGCAGGCTCACCCGTGCGGGCGAACTGCAGCAGAGTGCTCCAAGCAAACGCCATGCGCCCGCCGATTCCATCGAGATCCAGACCGAGGCGAGTACCCGGATCGAGCAACCGCCGCGCCGTGTCGTTCAGGGTAAATCGGCCGGGCTCGGGTTGCTCGAAGACGCCTTTGCTCACCAGGTGCGTGAGTATGCCCCGAAGCACGTGAGCATCGCACGAAGCGGCGGCGGCGAGATCATGAACGGCCTCCCTGCCCTGTTCGATGTGCTCGGCGATGCGTAAGGTCACCGCGACATGCACGCACCAAGGGGTGCACAGGTCGCTGAGCGACTCGACCGAGGGAGTACTATTTGCCACTTGGGACCATGGTAGCGAATCGAGTAAGTGGGAACTCGGGTTACGGCATTACCAGGGTCGTAATATTGTCCGGCAGTTTCTCCTCAGTAACCTGAGGGACTCTCTAAGGCATTTACCTTAGTCGCCGGACGGTGGCGGCAGAAGGAAGGTTCAAGATTCAGCATGTGCTCGGGCGTGTAGCGGTCCCGCGACCACTGGGAATCGGGGGCCAGGCGAACTTCGACAAACCAACCAAGGTCGTCAGTATGCTCTGCCTTGCGGGCGCGGCCGCGAAGGATAAGTCCTCGCACTTCAATGGTCGCGCGCGATCCGGTGGGGATGCGGAAGTCGACCAGAAGCGATAGGCGATTGGGGGCGATCTCCTCGAGGTTAGCCGTGACGCGTTGACGATGGCCCGCCCGGTCAGTGTAATTGACGGTGACGAGGTCCGAACAGAGGTAGTTGATCTGCTTGTTGTGGTTGCCCATGATCACTCTTTAGTGCAGTTGTCTTGCCAATTCCCTCGGAAGTACCGCCACGGGGTTACTGATTAATCCTTCTAAGTATCCCGCTGAAGGTGACATCGCAGGCAGTGAATCCAGCGGGGGCGGATTCAAACGTACTGACCAGAAGTTCGACCGGTGTACTCGATCCGGCGTAGGCACGAACGATTTGACCGCCTGTGAGGCGCACCTGTTCACGAGTCGCTGCTTGCACGGCGGCGGGAATGTGCATGGTGCGGTTTGGGCCCTCGGCGCTCGTTTGCGTGATGAGGGCGAGGGTGTAGATGCCGCGTTCGGGCGTGGTGGAGCAGGCTGCCGAGACATGCTCGATGACCATGAGGAATCCGTTGGGGACCGTGGTGGCGTCGGTGCTGAGCGTACAGGCTTCCTTCTTATAAGGGCTCGCACCGAGCGAGACGACGCAGGAGCCGGAGATGGGGAGTTCCTCTGGCGGGGCGAACTGTTGCGCGAAAGCTGCTTGGGGAACAATCGCGGCAAAAGTGAGCGCAAACTGGGCGAGCGTGGTTTTAAGTGACATTTGGGGTCACTCAGATACGCGCGGAAGGAGCGGTGGAATGGATCATTTCGAAACCGAACCGGCGACAATCCGCCAACGGCCGTTCTTTTTGACCCAAACTCGCATGAACTTGAGCGTGACGCTGCCCTGAGGTCCTTCATAGGTTCCCTTACAGGTGACGACGGCTGCGCCGCCGTGATCGACGATGTCCATGCCGCTCATTTCGACCCGTGTGAACTTGGGACCTTTGCCAGGCTGATGCGCTTCGACGACTTTGACTTTGGCTGCGAAGGGCTCGCCGGTTTCCGAGACGAGGATTGCCTGGTCGTCCAGGTGGTCTTCAAAGAACTTGGGATCGGGGCCGAGTTCGGCGAGCCGGAGTTGTTCTTCGAGAGCGATGATTTCACTATTTGTGTTGCCCATAAGCCCAGTCTACCGGCGCAAGCGCATCAGGTCCCAAGTATGTATATATAGAAAGACCATGGTTCGCTCCACTCTGCTTCTCGCCTGCTGTCTAGCCGCCTGCCTGGTCTTCGCGCAGGATCCGAAGAAGACCGCACGGATCCTGACGGGCGACGCCAAAGGGCCCGCCGCGAACAATCCTGTCTGCAAGCTGTTCACCAAGGCCGAGGCCGCCAAGTACATCGGCAAGCCGGTCGGCGAGATCAGCAACGCAGCGATGGGCTCCGGTTGCCAGTGGCCAGCGCAGGACGACGCCGGCGACATGATGGTGCAGATAGTTCCCAAGAGCTATCACGAAGAACCAAAGAGCGCAAAAGGGTACAAGAAGCTTCCCGACGTGGGGACGAATGGTTTTGTCTCCCCCTTCATGGACGGATGGAAGGCGGCCGCGATTCGCGGCGAGGACTCCATCAACGTCACGCTCGCGGGTCCCAACGCAAACGAGAAGACGACGACTGAGCTATTAAAAGAGACTCTGCTGCGGAAGAAGTAGGGATGAGACGGTTTTCGATCGTATTGAGGAGGCTACTTTGGCCGAATGGCAATTTGCACACGCGGAGCCGAATGAGCAGTTCGCGCAGCTTCATCATTTCTCCATCGTCCAGCAACAGGGCGGCCGCGAGATCGAGTTCGTCATTACCGTGAAAGAGTTTGTGAAGGCTACCGATCCGGCGATGAAGTTCTTCGCCCAGGCCGACAAACAGACCAACCAGAAGACGATGCCATTCACGCCCGTGGGTTGGGGCGGGACGCTGCTGCAGGCGCTGTCGGATTGCATGCGCGCGGTGCGGCGGTTTCCATACGAAGGCGAGTAGAGCTACCGTACCCCGCTTGACAAGCTGGCCGGTCCATGCCGATACTACCCCTAAGTAGCTAGGCATGGGAAAAGCGAAGAACGATATTCTGCAAGGCACGCTCACGCTGCTCGTGCTGCGCGCGCTCGAAGCGCGCGGGGCAATGCACGGGTACGCGCTGTGCGGACATATTCAGACCGTATCCTCCGATTTGCTGCGCGTCGAGGAAGGCTCGCTGTATCCGGCGCTGCACCGCATGGAGCAAGAGGGTTGGCTCAAAGCTTCGTGGAAGGTGACCGAAAGCGGGAGGAAGGCAAAGTTCTACGCAATCACGCCGGC
>DASRHX010000988.1:0-3092 GCA_035650295.1 Bryobacteraceae bacterium
CTGGACGATCGGCGCCTTCGTGACTTATGCCAGTGGCTTACCGATCCTGGCCCCGGCGGCGCAGAACAATTTGAACTCGCTGCTGCTTCGCAATACCGGGGGCGGCGCGCTCTCCTATGCCAACAGGGTACCGGACCAGCCCCTGTTCACACAGGATCTCAATTGCCATTGCTATGACCCGAATAAAGAGTTCGTCCTGAATCCTAACGCGTGGTCCGAACCGGCAGCCGGCCAGTTCGGAACCGGAGCTGCGTACTACAGCGATTACCGCGCCGCCCGGATTCCACAGGAGAACCTGGCGTTTGGTCGCACTTTCAAAATCGGTGAGGGTGGGGTCAATTTCAATATCCGCGCCGAATTCACCAACATTTTCAATCGGACTATTATTCCCGCACCGACGTCGACGAACGCCCGCGCTACGCAGACGAGAGACAACCTCACGGGAGTGCCAAGCGCAGGTTTCGGAAGGATCAACACGGCATCGGCTCCGGGAACTCCAACATCGCGGCAAGGTATGATCGTCGGACGTCTTACTTTTTAAGATATGTGTCAGCGGAAGAGGCGGTTTATCGAAGCCTTAGTTAGAAAAAACAGGAGAACACTATGAAGCGCAGATTCCTCGTTTTTGTCGTTGCTGCGGCAACGCTTTCGACAATGGCCGCATACGCGCATCACTCGGTTGGTGCCACTTACGACGGTAAGAAAGAAATCAAACTGGAAGGGAAGCTGATTCAGTTCCTGTATCGTAATCCGCATTCTTTCGTACACATTGAGGCTCCGGATGAGAAAGGTGTGATGCAACGCTGGGCGGTCGAGTGGGGCGGGGCGTCAGCATTGGGCGGTCAAGGCGTCTCCAGAAATACGTTGAGGATTGGTGATCAGGTGGTCATTACCGGGAACCCTTCACGCACTCCTTCAGATCACCGCGTGAAGATGAACACCTTCAAGCGACCGTCGGATGGATTGACCTGGGGCACACGTCCCGGAGAAGTCGTCGACTAGCCCACTGAAACATTTTTCGCGCACGTTGTCAGACGATAGCGCCTGGAATAACATTCGACGCTGTGAAGCCGTTTCCTAGGTTCTACCGTCTCCCGGCGGTACGCTTTCCGTGGTCTTTGCTGATCACTTCCTTGATCTTGCTGGCCGCCTCCGCGTCGTGCAGTCCGCGGCTTGAAGAGTCGCACACGGAGCCTTTTGGAGTGTTCCTGGGCCAGGAGACTGCGAAACTCTGGCATGAGGTTGAGACCCGATACGGGCGGTCCGTTAGGACCGAGCGCCCACCAGAACTCGGGGTCAACGCCGAGGCCGCAGTGATGGATGATGGAACGCCAGTCATTCGCATTCCAGAGTCCGTAGCGCCTACCGAGGTGCGAATCGCGCATGAGTTACTCCATTTGTTAATGGTCAGCGAAGGTTTTGCGTACTCCATCGAACCACGTTTCAGTTCGGGGAGTGTTACACCGGAGAACTTGGCCCTATTCCGCCGGACTGCGGAGGTCGTTCACAACGGCGTTCTTCACTGGATGTTCTACCCGAAGCTCCGGTCAATGAGCATGAACCCCTCTGAAGAATTCGGCGGACAACTGGCGGAAACCTTCTTCATCAGAACCGCCGTAGCAGACGCGATGACGGAGCGGGACCTGGCATTGAATTTCTTCAAGGCATCGGTCGAGATCGACGATCCCGAGATCCCGGAACGACTCGCGGCGCACTACCTGGCAAGGGGCTGGCAAGGGCCGCTCGACACCGGCCGCGCCATGGCAGAGTCCGTGACTAACGGCAGACCCGACTCGCCTCAACGTGAAGTGGAAGTGTTTCTCGCCTGTATGAACCGGTTGTTCAAGGAGACTGCGGCATTCTCAATCCTTGGACAAACATCCCAGCCGCGCGGCGCCATCCAGGTCTTCAGGGTGACAGTTTCGGTCGGGGTAAGAAGATAGCCGCGGTCCAAACAGGAAAGGCAATACGCGTTGCAAAAGTGATCGGTCGATGTTAACGTACAACCATATGGTTGTATTTAGAAAAGAGAGCGAAGAGTCGCTCAACCAGCTCTTTCGTGCTTTGGCCGATGGCACGCGCCGCGACATCTTGGCGCGGTCGCTCACGGAAACGCTGTCGGTGTCCGATCTTGCTGCGCGGTACGAGATGAGCTTCGCCGCCGTGCAAAAGCACGTCGCCGTGCTCGAGCGCGCGGGTCTCATTCAGAAGCGTGCAAACGGCCGCGAGCAACTGGTGTCCACCAACAACGCGCGGCTCCAGCGCGCTGGCGAGCTCCTCGAATACTTCGAGTCCATTTGGCGCCAGCGCATGGCGCAGCTCGACGATGTTCTTCTAGCGAAAGGAAAATGATTATGCCGCTTACCTCTGTCACCAAAGACGCCGCAAAGCTCACACTCACCGTCGTGGGCGACTATCCCGTTCCGCAACAACGCCTTTGGGACGCCTTTGCCGACCCGCGCCAGCTCGAGCGCTTTTGGGGACCACCCTTCGCGCCTGCCACCTTCACGCGTCATGATATGAAAGTTGGCGGTCGCGCCGAGTACTTCCTGACCCTGCCGGATGGAAAAAAGTGGAGCGGCTCGTGGAAGTTCACCGTGGTGAATCCAATAAGCTCGTTCGAGGCGCACGACGGCGAAGATAACGCCGAGGACGAGAACATGCCGTCGTCGATGAAGTTCACCTTCGAGGCCACGCCGACGGGATCGCGCATGACCTGCGTCACGCAGTTTCCAAGCGTTGAAGCAATGGAGCAAGTGGCAATGGGAATGGAGGAAGGCCTACGCGCAGCAATGCCCCAACTCGACGAAGTCCTCGCTGAACCGAGCGTGCCTGCTGCGCACGCCTAGAGTTCCGCAATGCTGCCAGTCACGTCTTGTGTTGTGTCCGCCTAACGATTCGCCGCTCAGCCGCCGCGCTTCTCAGCAGTCGGCTGCAGCTTGTTAGGCATCGAACACGAGCCGGGTTTTTCCTCGCATATCGGACCCACGACCCGAATATCAGGCTGCCAGACACCTTTGGAGCACCGCGATCCGCAGCGCCATCTTGTTTGTTATTTCCCCAAAAGCAGCGTCTTGCCGTCGCGTTCAAAG
>DASRHX010000989.1:0-6126 GCA_035650295.1 Bryobacteraceae bacterium
GGATAGTTCTCATTGATGTTCGCGTTGTTTACCCAGCCCAGCAACAGCGCGGCCAGGGAGTGCCCGGTTGCGACATCGTTGAAGCCGAACACCCCACCTGCGGTGTTCTTGTTATCGTCGTCGTTGCGCCCATAACGGTATTCAAAACCCGTCTTCACGTTGTGCTTTCCCTTGACCCACAACACGTGGTTGACAAGGTGAATGCCCCAAATCGGAACCTGCAGCCTCTCGTGGTTAGACCCCTCGCCGATTTGCGCGTAGCCGGCGACGGTGACGCGCGGCCCGAACGCCGGATTCACACCCTTGATTCCCAACGTTTGGTTCAGATTCGTGTAAGCGGATCCTACGCGGTTGATGAATTTTCGCCGGTCGAAACTCGCGCGGAATTCGTTGATTAAGTTCGAGCGGTAGTTGTGAAACCAGGTCCCCGATGCGTTGTAGTAGCCGTTTTCGCGGTTCCGGTGAAAAGGATCCGTGCCCGGTGTCGGCCACACTGGACTGTCTTTCGGTCCCCCGTTGCTCGCCAGCAGCCGGCCGTAGATTCGATTTGAATCGTTGAACACATGGTCGACGCGCGACACATAAACGTTGTTCGGATCCTTCGTCGAGCCGTTCGTCAGGAAGTTCGCGCTACCCGACTCCGCTCCAGCCACGTTCGGCGTTGGATAAAACGCCGCGATCTGCCTCCCGATCGGATCCAGCCTCGATGTGGGAATCACATTTCCCGCAAACGGCGGCCGCCCGGATGCCGCTGGATCGCGCACCATTTGCCGGGAGGCGGAAAAGTCACCGCGCGACTCGGCCGGCGTGGGCACATTATGGATCAGCGTTGTCTCGTCGATCTGCCGCCGCCCCTCGTAGTTGAAAAAGAAATGCGTGCGGTCACGCCGGATTGGCCCGCCGATCGAAGCACCGAACAGGTTGTAGCGCAGCTTCGGCTTGGTCGCCGAAAAGAAGCTTCGGGCGTCCATGGCATCGTTGCGCAAGTATTCGTAGGCGGAACCATGGAACTCGTTCGTCCCGCTCTTAGTCGTCATCTGGACCACGCCACCGCCAGTTCGTCCCAACTCCGCCGAGTAGTTGCTTACGCTGACGTTGAACTCCTGCAGCGCCTCAATCGGGGGATCGAAATTCAGGGTTTGCACGCCTAGCAGCACGTTCTGCGCATTGGCGCCATCGATCGTCCAATTCGCATTGTTGCCCCGCCCGCCAGCCATCGTAAAATTCGAGCCCGTACCGTTTTGCACAACGAATCCAGTCAGCCGCGCCAGTTGCGCCGCGCGCCGGTTGATCAGTGGCATGTTGACAATGGTGCGATTGTCCACCACCGCACCCACCACGGAAGTCTCCGTTTGCAGCTGCGGCGCCGCTGCCTCCACCACAATGCGCTCGGTCTGCGCGCCCAACTCCATCGTCACGTCGATGCGATACTGCCCGCCTGTTTCAATCACCACTTCGGTCCGGCGGTAGGGCTTGAAACCGGCTTTCTCCACGTCCAGTTGATAGCGAGGTCCTGGTTTCACCAGCGGCACGACGTAGTTGCCTTCGCCGTCGGTGGCGCTAGGCCAACTTTCCCCGGTCTCCGAATTCGTGAGCTTCAAAGTCACGCCGGGCAACACCGCGCCTGTCGTGTCGCGAACCGTTCCATTCAACGTGGCAAATTGGCTCTGCGCAAAAATGGGCGCGACCGCGAGGAGAGCAATCAGGAAACGATTCATGGCATCCCTCCATCACCGCAAGACTTACGGAGATCATACAGCGCGAGTCCAACGACCGCAATGCAGGGAACTAGGGACGCGTTGGTGAATGTGGGCCGTTTGTGCGATCCTCCGGATGCAATTCGGCCTTCTCGGATACTAAGTCCGTAGGTGTAAGCGCATGCCGCATCACACCCGCGGAGCCGTGCCGGCGTGACCGGAAGTACATATGGTAGATCTCGTGCGCGACCACACGGGCCAATCCGATGCCCAGATATCGGTCGGCCTGCGCTCGCTCGCCTCCCCACATTCCGTCGTGGACGGCTACGCGCACGCGGTCGCAGTTGACGTCGGCAAATGGCTGCACCACGCCGTCGGTGACCGCGGCCCAGGCAAAAGGGCCTCGCTCGTCGGCCAGCGGCGGTACACCCGCGAGCGAACAATTGCCCCTGAACCTCACGACAACCGCCTCGCCTACCACGCCCGCTTCCGGTGCTTCCTCAGTCCGTAGCCACTCGAAGCGAAGCGGCACGGACGCAAACATGCGATCAATTTCCGCGCGCATGAATTGAAAGGTACGAGAACTGGTGGGAGTTTCAAACTGGAAAAATATGGTCACCGGCTGCGCTTCCGCGCGAGGGCGCGGCAACTCCCCGGCTATGCCGAGAGCGGCAAGTGAGAGTGTAAGCCACAAGGGTAGGAGCGCCACCACGCTCTATTATGAACCCACTCCGAAACGGTGGCTGCGGGTCCGATTTCCGGCTGCCGCGTTACGGCGCCAGTGCCTTCGCGAGCGCCATCGAATCGCTGTTGCCCCAGTCATCCCGGGGTTCTGCCGCGGCGCGGGCAAATGTCCACAGTCGAATGCGCTCGTAGTCCACGCCGAGCAGGTCCGCCATCCCGCGAATCGTCCCATGCGGGTCTGAACTCATCCTGGAGCGACAGTTCAGAAGATGTTGCGTCGCATCGTATGCGGGATCCCCGGCGAATGGCTTCGGGTCTATGACAAGCCAAGGCTCCCGTTCCGACCGGAGGATGTTACCTGCGTGCAGATCAGTGGCCAGAAGTGAGTGATCCCGCGTAGTGCGCGGCAACTCGTCGAAAATACGGAGGCCTTCGCGGACAAGCCCAGCGTCCGCCCATCGGCCGCTGTTGGCCAAAGTCTCGCGGCTCCAGTGATCCATCATCGCGGATAGAGGGCTGAAGGGATGCGGCGCTACCGGCATGCGCCAGAGGCGGCGCAAAAGGCCAGCGACGACAAGATCCTGCTCGGCCTCGGGCAGCGCGCGCAACGTAGTACCCGGCCTGCAACGCTCAATCAGCATGGCGCCCAACCGGTCGTCGGCCTCCATGAGCTGTACCGTCGGATCGCCGTTCCAGTAGCGCAGCCCTTGTATTTCGTGCTCGCCTTCCATGTGCGGCATGGCAAGCTTGAGCACCGCCGCGCTCCCGTCCGCGCGCGTCACTGGCGCCACCCAGGCGCAGCCCCCTCCTTCGCCGAAGGGTGCACCAAGCGTCAACACCCACCGGCGCTCCAGGTCTCGGAGCGTTTCGGGCAGGCGGTCGAGCCACACCGCGCGCTCAGCTGTCATGCGGCAATTGGCCTCAAGCAGCTCGGGAATAGTCAACGCCACACCCTCCATCTTGCCTTTCCCATGGCTTCGCCGCTGGGGCCTTAGTGCGGTTCCGCACGCTTCGAAACGCTGCATTCGATTCTGCTACGCTTATAACGTTCCGGCGGTGTCCACCGCCGTCCCCGTAGGTATCAAGTCAAGGGAGTGCCTTTTTCCTTCAATGCGATTTCAAGTCAAGCCTCAACTCGAATTTCTCGTACGGCCATCGCTTCCACCGGCACTCAGCCGCACGACGGAGCTGGCCTACAACCTGCTGTGGAGTTGGGATCACAACATCCGGGCCGTGTTTCGCAGGCTTGATCCGCAGTTGTGGCGCGCCTCCGGCCACAACCCCGTGCTCATGTTGAGCCAGCTGACTTCGGGCGCCATTGAGAAGGCCGCCGCCGATCCGCGCTATATCGCCTTGTTCCGGCGTGCGTGCGAACGCTTCGATGCCTATATGGACCGGCCGTCGGCCACATCGCAAGAGCGCCTAATCGCATATTTCTGCATGGAGTTCGGGCTCGTCGATTGCATGCCCACCTATTCTGGCGGCCTGGGTCTGCTTGCCGGCGACCATTTGAAAGCCGCCAGCGATCAGGAACTTCCGCTCGTTGCCGTGGGATTGCTTTATCAGAAGGGCTATCTGCGCCAGGTGTTGAATCCGGACGGCTGGCAGCAAGAGCGTTATCCGATCAACGACTTCTATATGTTGCCGGTTCTGCCCGTGCGGGGCAAAGACGGACGGGACCTGATAGTCAGCGTCGATCTCCCGGGCCGCATCTGCCACGTGAAGGTGTGGCAGATGAACGTCGGCCGTGTCACGCTCTACCTGCTCGACACCAACATCCCGGAAAACGAAGGCCACGAATACCGCGACATCACCGACCAGCTCTATGGCGGCGATATCCATAGCCGCATGCGCCAAGAGATTGTGTTGGGCATCGGCGGCTTGCGCGCGCTCAAGGCGTTGGGCCTGGAGCCCACGGTCTTCCATATGAACGAAGGCCACTCCGCCTTTCTCGCCATCGAACGTATTCGGCTCCTAATGAGCGAGAAGAATCTCTCGTTTGAGGAAGCCCTTGACGCCGCGCGACAGAACAACATCTTTACGACGCATACCGCCGTACCCGCGGGCTTCGATTACTTCGAACCCGGCATGCTCTACGACTACTTCAGCGAGTACTGCGAAACGGGCGGCCTGTCGTTCGGCCAGATTCTCGCTCTCGGCCGCCGCAACCCGAACGACCAGAGCGAACGCTTCAGTATGGCCGTTTGCGCCATCCACTGCTCCGCTTGGCGCAACGCTGTCAGTCGTTTACATCGTGTTGTGGCGCAGGAGATGTTCCAGGATATGTGGCCGGAACTCCCTACCTGGGAAGTGCCTATCACCTCGGTCACCAACGGCGTCCACCTGCCCACGTGGCTCAACGGCGATCTTGCCGCGCTCTACGACCAATACCTGCAGCCCGACTGGCTCGACCGGTACAAAGACAATCGCGTGTGGGACCTCGTATGGGATATTCCCGAAGCCGAGTTGTGGGAAACCCGCCGCCGCCGCAAACGCCGCGTGGTTCACTTTGTACGCGAACGCGTCCAGCAGGCCGCCATCGCCCGGAAAGCCTCGTCCGCGGAGATCCGGCGCCTGGCGGAGGTGCTCGATCCGGACACGTTCACCATCGGTTTCTCGCGCCGTTTTGCCACCTACAAGCGCGCCACACTGCTGTTCAAGGACATGGCGCGGTTGAAGAAGATTCTCACCAACCCCGACATGCCGATGCAGATCATCTTCGCCGGCAAAGCTCATCCCAAGGACATGCCAGGCAAGAACTTCATTCGCGAAATCTGGCAGATGTCGCGAGATCCGGAGATCTCGCGCCGCCTTGTCTTCGTCGAAGATTATTCCATTCAAGTGGGCCGTGAGCTCGTGCAGGGGGTCGACCTCTGGCTCAACACCCCCAAGCGAGGCGAGGAGGCTTGCGGAACGTCGGGGATGAAGGCCGCTCTCAACGGCGTGCTGAATCTCAGCGTCCTTGACGGCTGGTTCGACGAAGCTTACGAAGTCTCCGGCGGCTGGGCTATCGGCGACCGTGAAGAGTACTCCGAAGACCAGGACGACATCCACGCCAGCGCTATTTATTCGATGCTCGAAAACGAGATCATCCCCCTTTACTATCGAGACCGCGACCGTGGCGCTCCCGAGGAATGGATGCGCCGCGTCAAGCAATGCGTCGCCAACATTACGCCGCGTTTTAACTGTCAGCGCATGATCGCCGAATATGATTCCGAGCTCTACCACCCGGCGCATCTGAGTTTCCGGAATGCCAGCAGCGAGAACTTCCGCCCCGTGCAGGAACACACCAAATGGATGCAGCGGGTACGTTCCATGTGGGACGGAACGCGTATCGTCGACATCGGTCCTAAATTGGATAACCCCGCCGTGAACGGCCACGCACTCACGGTGCGTGCCGTCATCGATCTCGGCGGACTTACCCCGGACGATGTTCGGGTCGAAGCGGTCGTGGGCCGCATCGGCGTAGAGGGGTTTCTCGAGGACACCACGGTCGTTCAACTGACGCCCAACGGTGAGGCCGGCGGGGCAACTGTGTTCACACGCGAGTTTCTTCCAGGACACACGGGCCGCCTGGGCATGTCCGTGCGTCTTATGCCGAACCACTCTGAAGATCCGTTGACGCGACCCTGCCATCCGCTGATGAAGTGGGGGTAATCCGCGCGCGTTGCAATACCCCATGGAACAAAAAAGTACGGGGGTCGTCTACAATAAAGGTAGGTTACAGCCGATGGTTGAGTGGACG
>DASRHX010000990.1:0-20225 GCA_035650295.1 Bryobacteraceae bacterium
AGGAGTACGAGTTGGCGCGCAAACACTTCGACCAGGCCATCGCCGCCGATCCCGATTACGTCGAAGCACGCGCCTCGTATGGCGGCATGCTGCTCGATATTGGCGCTACCGATGAGGCGATTCGCCAACTCACTGCCGTCGTGCAGCGCGATGCGGACAACAGCCTCGCGCATACTCAACTCGCCGCGGCGTATCGAATGAAGGACGCCTATCCGCCGTCGATCGAGGCCGCGAACAAAGCCATCGCCCTTGCGCCCAAGACGGCTGAGCCGCACTTCTGGCTTGCCGATAGCCAGCGCCTGAGCGGCCAGTACGCAAACAGCATTCCTTCCTACCTCACTTATCTGCAACTGAGCGATTTCGACAGCAAACTTGCCGGGCAACTCAACTTCTGGGTGCGCGGGTTTTTGATCGGCGGCGGCCGCAAGACTCGCGCCTCGCAGCGCGACATATGGAAGGACCTGCGCAGCCTCGCCTACTTCGGCATCTGCGATGCCGAGCGCAAGCAGAGCCACTTCGACCGTGCCGTGCCGTTCTGCCAAAAGGCGCTCTCCTACGACCCCAAGGACCCCTACATTCACTACGCGCTGGGCCTGACATTCGCGCGTATCGCCGAGCAGACAGGCAAGCTCGAAAACGTAGCCACCGCGAGCGTCCATTTCCGCAACATGCTCGCTCTCAATGCCGACCTCGAACAAGCCGCGGATGTGAGGAAAATGCTGGCGAACTTCGACACGCTGCTGAAAGCCAACTAAAGACCGTATGAAGCCAATGTTTCTTCCCGGCGTGGAGCAGGCCGCGAAGACCAGCAGCGCGACGCTCGGATACGTTAGAAAATAGTTCGCAATGAAGATAGTGAGAATCGCGGGTATCGCAGCCGCTGTGCTTGTGTGTCTCTACGCGATTGCCACGGCCGGGCTCTACATTGCCATGCGCCAGCCGCCGGAGCGTTTTGGGGCCATCATGTCGCACGTCCCCATGATGTCGATGATGGTCCTGCCATTTGAGCCCCTGTGGATGTCGGCGCGCGTGGGACGTCTGCAGGTGGGCGACGCCGCGCCCGATTTCATGCTGCCTACAGTGGACGAAAGCCGCCGCGTGAGGCTTAGTGAGGAGTATCGCGAGCGCCCCGTCGTGCTCATTTTCGGCAGCTACACTTGACCGCCCTTCCGGCGGGAGGTTCCCGCCCTCGACAGGCTGTACGAGACTTACCGCGGCCGCGCCAATTTCTACATCGTCTACATTCAGGAAGCACACCCGACCGACCTGTGGCAGCTACCCTCAAACGTGCGTGACG
This sequence comes from Bryobacteraceae bacterium, assembly GCA_035650295.1. GTDB lineage: Bacteria > Acidobacteriota > Terriglobia > Bryobacterales > Bryobacteraceae > JAFLBB01. The sequence continues at coordinate 1,298 of DASRHX010000990.1, forward strand.
GCGTCCTGTTTGCTTCGCCGCGATCGGATGGCGAACGCAACACGGTCGCCGCTTCGTGCGTGCGCAAGCTGGGCATCCAAATCCCGGCGCTACTCGACGCCATCGATAACCCCACCGAACGCGCCTATACCGGCTGGCCCGACCGCATCTACTTGATCGGCCGCGACGGCCGCGTTCAATTCAAGACGCCTCCCGGCCCATTTGGATTTTCAAGTGAGGCACTCGAAGCGGCACTGGTTCGGTACACGAAGCCTTAGGGTGCGCGGCGGTCTTATACTTGATGCAGGCGAATCAATGCCCACAGCCAAGGAAGAGATCCAACGGCTCATTGCGTCGCTTTTAGATGATGCGACCTACGAGGACGCCCACTACGCTCTCTCAGGAGCTAGAAGGCGCGGCTAGATACATTGAGGTGGACTCACGGCGGTACACAAAGGCCTTAGGGAACGAGGCATGGCAATCTGCCAGATCCCTTGGAGGCTTTTCCAATCGAGGACGGACTGTACCTGAGTTGCGTAGCGACACTGTGCGCGAGTTGTTCGCCAAGAGCTACCATACACGGGGCTCGCGAATTGCCTAATCTGTAACAAGCCATCATGTCCACTACATCCCAAGCAGCCGTACTGTGCGCCTACAATGCGCCGCTCGAAATTCGTACTTATCCTGTCGCCGCCAACGCTGGTCCCGGCGAGGCGATCATTCGCGTCGAGATGGCGGGCATCTGCGGCACCGACGTCCACCTGTGGAAGGGCGAGTTGTCGATCCCGATCCCGGTCATTCTCGGCCACGAAACGGTGGGCCGCATCGAACAGCTTGGCGCGGGACTGGAGCGCGACTGGCGCGGAGCCGCGCTCGCTGTGGGCGATCGTGTCACGTGGGCGAGCTCGATCGTCTGCGGCGAATGCTACTACTGCCGGCAGAAGCGCCAGCCGACGCGCTGCGTGGCACGTAAGGCCTACGGCATCTCCTATAACGTCGACGAAACTCCGCACCTGCGCGGTGGGTACGCGCAATACATTCATCTGCGCGCTGGATCGGCATTGTTCCGGCTGCCTGACTCGCTACCCACGGAAGCTGTCATCGGTGCGGGGTGCGCGCTGACGACGGCGTTACACGGACTGGAACGCTGCACGGTGACGCCGGGCGACACGGTGGTTGTGCAAGGCACGGGACCTGTGGGCATGGCGGCGCTTGCGGTCGCGTTGCAGGCCGGCGCGGAGAAAGTGATCGTCACCGGAGGCCCCGCGCATCGCCTGAAGGCCGCATTGGAATTCGGCGCGCACGCGGCGATCTCGATCGAAGAGCACACGACGCCAGAAGCGCGCCGGGCGGCCGTATTGGCGGTGGCGGGACCGTATGGCGCCGATGTAGTGGTCGAGTGTGTTGGCCATCCGGCGGCTGTGCCCGAGGGCATCGAGCTATGCCGAGACGGAGGCAAGTTCGCGGTGCTAGGCCAATACGCCGACTCCGGCGCGATCATGCTCAATCCTCACATCATCACTCGAAAGCAATTGGAGGTGCGCGGTAGTTGGGGCTTCGAGCCGCGCCACACGGACATCGCGTTACGCCTGCTCAACTCGACGCACTGGAAAGATAAATTCGCCGCACAGATCACGCATCGCTTCCCGTTGGCCGATGTGAACGAGGCGCTCGAAACGGTGAAGCAGTGGCGTTCGGGCAAAGCGGTGATCATCCCGTGAAACGCCGCGCGTTGCTGTTAACAGCGCTGCCGCTGCTTCGCGCCGCCGCGCCGAAGCTCACGATCAAGAAGCTCGTCACCCGCAAGCACACCATCGGCCGCCGCGATTACCTGTTCCTCGAAATCGAGACTGATGGTGGCATCTTTGGTCTGGGCGAAGGATCGATCAGCGGGCGTGTGGAGATTGTCGAGCAGGCGATCCAATGGTTCACGCCTTACCTTGTGGGCAAGGATGCGTCGGGCATTGAAGAGCATTGGAACCGGAATTACTACCAGCTCTCGCGCTACCGAAACGGCCCGGTATTGATGACCGCCCTGGCTGCCGTTGACATTGCGCTATGGGACATCGCCGGCAAATCGCTCGACAGGCCGGTGTGGTGGTTGCTCGGTGCGTCCGCGCCGCCCGCGCTGCGCGCCTATTACAGCCATTGGAGCCAGGAGCTTTCACCGCGCACGCCAGAACGCCTCGCGCAACTCGCCGCCGAGACACGCGCCGCCGGATGGACCTGTGTGAAATGGGTCCTGCCCAAAGGCGGCAGCGAGGCTGAGCGGCTCGAACGGCTCACTGCCGAAGTGGCAGCCGTGAGGAAGGGTGGCGGCCCCACTCTGGATATTGGCCTTGAACTGTGGGAGACATTCAGCGCTCGTTCGGCGCTGGAGTTCGCCCGCGCCGTTGCTCCGTATCGCCCGCTGTTCATCGAAGAGCCCACGTGGCGCGAGTTGCCCGGCGCGTTGGGCCAGTTAGCGAAGCAGAGCCCCGTGCCCGTGGCGGGCGGCGAAGGTCTTGTCTCGCGCTACGAGTTCAAGCAGTTGCTCGATGCCGGTGGCGCCGCCATCGTGCAACCGGACGTCATCCACTGTGGAGGCATTTCGGAGATTCGCAAAATCGCCGCGCTCGCCGATGTCTATGGCGCCGAGATTTCGCCGCACATGTACTACGGTCCCGTGGCGCACGTGGCCTCGCTGCACTCGATGGCAGCGGTGCGCAATTTTCTGATGCAGGAGTGGGACGCAGGGATGGAGCCGGTGTTCACACCGCTTACGCGCGGTACTTTTCCGCTCGTCGCGAAGGGCAACGTGGCGCTCTCTACGCGAGCCGGGCTTGGCCTCTAAATGGACTGGGCCGAGTGGCAGAAGCGCCATCCTTACACGTCGCAAAGTTTGCGCCCGCCGGGCGGACGGTAGAAGCGACAGCCGTTCAACGCATCAGGAAGAACACCGCGGCGACGGCGACCACGGCCAGTCCCCACAGCATCCACGCCTTGCTACGGCTGGGCTCAATCGGGGTCGCAATAGGAACCTTCTCGATCACGGGTTTCTCCATCTCCGCGGTTTCGACCTGATCGTCCAGCACCCGCACTGGCGCGCGCTGAGCCGAGCCGCAACACACGGCCACGACGGTGACGTTGTCCTGCTGCGGCACACCCGCGCCCAGCGCTTTTCGCACCAGGGCCTCAGCCGGATCGCCCGGCTCAGAAAGCGCCATGCCCATTTCGGCAATTGACAAAGTCTTGAACAAACCGTCGGTTGCGAGAAGCACCAGATCGCCGTCGCTCAAAGCGATGGGCTCGGCTGATGAGTCAATCTCGGGTTCGCGCGTCATGCCGACGTAGCTGGTGAGCGCTTCCCGATGCGGATTGCCTCGAGCCAATTCTTCGGAGATCTCACCCTGGCGCACCTGTTCATCCAGGAATGCCCCGAACACATGCGGCTGGTTCAGCCGTTCGATGCTGCCGGCATGCACGTGGTACAAGCCGCTGTCTCCGGTCGAGACCCAGTAGAGGCGGTCGTCGCGGATGGCGACGGCGATAAGCGTGGTCCCCATCTGCCCCGGCAGTTTGCGCGATTCGGCTTCGCGCGCGACGGCGTTGTTTGCCGCAAGCAACGCATTCCGGAGGACCTGATCGAGACGCACGGCGGCTTTGCGCGAGCCAAAGCTTTCCACAAACACCTGCACGGCACGCCGCGCCGCCGCGTCGCCGTGCGCAAGCCCTCCCATTCCGTCGGCAATCACGGCCATCAAACAGCGGCGATCGGCAGGAGCTTCGGAATCGGCTTCGATGATGGCGAAGCAGTCTTCCTGATAGGGCCGCGCGCCGATGTTTTGAGCGTTCGTTGTGCGAAGGGGAAGCATGTGTGCGGATCGCGGACGTCTCTCTAGGTTGCCATGAGCGGCGTCCTCCGTGTTACTCTCCGGAATTCGCCATGCCAAGTGACGCTCTGAAGAGCCGGGCCTATTTGTTGCTCGCGGCGCTCCTGTTCTCCACTGGCGGAGCGGTCATCAAGGGCTCGTCGTTTGCCGCATGGGAGATCGCCGGCGCTCGCTCGCTAATTGCCGCCGTTGTTCTCGTTGCGCTTGTGCCGGAAGCGCGGCGGCGCGTGAACTGGCGCCATCTTCTGGTTGGTCTCAGCTATGCGCTGACACTCGTTTCTTTTGTAGCGGCAAACAAGCTCACCACCTCCGCAAATGCCATCTTCCTGCAATCCACTGGTCCTATCTATTTGTTGTTGGCCGCGCCGCTGTTGCTGAAAGAATCCGTTACGCGCGCCGACGCCTTGGCAATGGCGCTGATGGCCGCGGGCATGTCGTTGTTCTTCGTAGATGCCGAGACGGCTACGACGATTGCCACCGACCCCGCGCGCGGCAACATTCTTGCCGCATTCTCTGGAGCGGCATGGGCGGGCGTGGTGGCCGGACTGCGATGGCTTGAGCGCGACACGCCTGGCAGCGGACCATCCACAGTGGCCGCCGGTAACGCGATCGCATTTCTCATCAGCCTGCCCTTTCTATCGGGCATTCCCAAAGGCACGGCAATAGATTGGCTCGGCGTGGCCTACCTGGGATGCTTTCAACTCGCGGTTGCTTATGTTCTTCTCAGCCGCGGGTTGCGCCGGGTGCCGGCATTGGAGGCGTCGTTATTGCTGCTACTCGAGCCCGCGCTCAATCCCTTCTGGACATGGCTGGTGTTGCGCGAAAGGCCTTCGGCATGGGCCATTGCAGGGGGTGCGCTGATCCTGAGCGCGACGATTGCGCGCCTTCGCAGGTAAGGGGCTTGGCGCTGCTACCCATGGGACTATGGCGCATCGGGGTCTACTCCCTAGTACGGCAGGCCCACGAGCACTCCAGCTATCCGGGGGCGAAGATTAGGGAGTCTTCCCAATTGGGTGGGAAGCAGCCGCGCCGTACAATCCTTACTAAAGGCAACACAACTTACTATATGGCCGCTACAACTGCACGCACGAAGCCGTACTTCAATGAGATGGAGGCCGCGCGCCATCTGGGAGTCTCCATCGATGAATTTCGCGTCCTCGTGCGACGCCACATCGTCGATCGCGAGGAAGATCTGAACAACATGCCCATCACAACCTTCCATGCGTCGGATTTGCTGTTACTGCGCATGCTCACCGGCCGCGTAACCGCGATCCACGAGATACGCTAGGCGCCCTGCTGTTTTCCGTTCCTGCCTGGTCTTGTACAATGGCCACTCTATGGCCAAATTAGGATTCCTTGGACTCGGCATCATGGGTTATCCCATGGCTCGCAACCTGCGCCGAGCAGGGCACGACGTCTACGTCTGGTCCCACACCGCATCGAAGTCGCAGCGGTTGGCGCAAGAAGATGGCGCGATCGTCTGTGCGTCGCCGAAAGAAGTGGGCGCGGCGGTTGAATGCGCATTCTTCTGCGTCGGCGATACGAAAATGTCCGAGCGCGTGGTCTTCGGCAGCGACGGCTTGGCGGCGGGCATGAGCTCGGGAGGAGTGATCGTCGACACCAGCACTGTGTCCCCCTCATTCAGCATCGACATGGGCGAGAAGCTTGCGAAGCAGGGTATTGGGTTCCTCGGCGCCCCATGCACGGGCTCGAAACCGGGAGCCGAGGGGGGCACACTCACCTTTATGATTGGCGGCGACCAGGCGGTATTCGAGCGTACCCGGCCGTACTTTGAAGCCATGGGCAAGAAGCTTTACTATTGCGGTGGTCCGGGGCTGGGCTTGCACGCCAAGCTTACGCAAAACCTGGTTCTGTCCAATTTGTTACAAGCCTTTAATGAAGGGCTGGTGCTCTCCACGAAAGCGGGCGTCGAACCGAGCCTGATGCTCGACATCCTGGACAATTCGGCAGCCAAGAGCGGGTTGATTTCCTTTAAGGCACCCTACATCTTTCGCCGGGACTTCACCACGAACTTCTCGGTAAAATGGATGCACAAGGACATTGGGCTTATGCTGGACTCAGCTAGCGAGCAAAGTGTACCGTTGCCGTTAACTTCGCTGACGCACCAAATGTTCCAGGCAGCTATTGCCAAGGGCCTCGGGGAAGAAGACATTTGTTCTACTATCAAGGTGTTAGAGGGGATCGTCGGGGTCGAGGTGAAATCTTCCTGATTTTGGATCCACATTTTCGTTGACATTCCAAAAACAGTATTCTAATATTGGAATCAAGCCGGGGAGGCAACTCCCACCAAAGCGAGACTAACCTCACTTGATAGACCCCTGAAGCAATTCCTCCCCGGCGCCCCTAAAACAGTTCTTCTCCAAATGTTACTGAGTAAACACCGGCCTTTCGGGGTCGGTGTTTTCCTTTTATGTAGAGGCTTTACCGTCGGTTCCCGGCATATCCTGGCGAACGGTTCAATGATAGGATGAGGGCAGGGAATTTCTTCCCTGATCTCCGTTTTCCGTATTCGGCATGAACCTCTGCATATTGGGCTCCACGGGTTCCATCGGCGTGTCGACGCTTGACGTCGTGCGGAGGCTCAATTTTTCCTCTCCGGGCTCTTGCGGAGTCCATGCACTGGTCGCCGGACGAAATGCCGACTTGCTGGCCGACCAGATCGCCGAATTCCGGCCCCGCGTCGCAATTGTGGAAACGGAACAGGTGCTGACGCATCTTATAGATGGGCTAACAAACCGTGGCGTACCACGGTCCGAGTGGCCGGAGTTGGATTACCGGCCGGAAGCGCGTGTGAATGCGGCCGTGGCGGCGGAAGTCGACACGGTGATGAGCGCGATAGTCGGCGTTGAGGGTTTGCAGGCCACCTATGAGGCGGTGCGGGTGGGGAAGAGAATCGGGCTTGCAAACAAAGAAGTTCTGGTCGCATCGGGGAAGTTGGTGATGGCGGCGGCGCGGGAGCGAGGAGTGGAATTGATTCCGGTGGATAGCGAACATAACGGCGCGCATCAATGCCTTCGCGGAAACCGCCGCTCGGAGGTGCTGAGGCTCATTCTTACTGCCTCAGGCGGGCCGTTCCGTCGCACACCGCGCGAAGCTTTTTCGAGTATTACGCCGGAGCAGGCGCTGAACCATCCCACGTGGAAGATGGGCCGCCGCATCACGATCGACTCGGCGACGTTGATGAATAAGGGCTTTGAGGTAATCGAGGCGTGTTGGTTGTTCGATTTGACCCCCGACGAAGTCGATGTGGTCGTTCATCCCAGTTCGAGCCTCCATGCGATGGTGGAATATTGTGACGGGAGTGTGGTCGCCCAGATCTCCACAACCGACATGAAAATGCCGATCCAATATGCATTGACGTATCCGGACCGGCTGTCGGCGCCTGTGCCGAGAATGGATTGGTCGCAGCCGCGCGTGATGGAGTTTTATCCGCCGGAGCCGGATAAATTCCCGCTTCTGCGGATGGCTTATGAGGCGCAGCGGGCGGGCGGGTCGGCGACGTGCACGTTGAACGCGGCAGATGAGGTCGCGGTGGATTCGTTCTTGGAAGAGAGGATTTCGTTTCCCGGTATCTGGGAAGTAGTGGCGGAAACACTGGACCGCGTGCCCTCGCGCACGGCGGCCTCGGTTGACGAGATACTGGAAATCGATAGGGAATCGCGGCGTGTAGCGCGCGAAGTCGTGGGGCTGAGGACAACGAGACAGACAGTGGGCGCGGGGGCCGATTTGGCCTCTGGAGATGCGGTGGGATGACCGCCGGCGGGAATGCAAAGAGGTAACGGGTAATCGATATGATTCTCTGGTTCTTACTACTAATCGGGGTGATGATCGTCATTCACGAGTTGGGCCATTATTGGGCCGCTCGCTGGTTTGACATTCGCGTGGATACCTTCAGCTTCGGCTTTGGGCCACGGCTGTTCGGCTTCAAGAAAGGCGAGACCGATTTTCGCGTCTCGGCCATTCCGTTTGGCGGTTTTGTGCGCATGGCTGGCGAGCAACCGGGCGACGCCAACGCCGACGACCCGCGTTCTTTTCAGGCCAAACCGCGCTGGCAGCGGTTGATCGTCGTCTTCGGCGGGCCGTTCATGAACATCGTGCTTGCCATCGCAATCCTGGCCGGCCTATTCATGTGGCGCTATCCCAAGCAGCCGCCGCAGGAAGTCTCCGGGATCGTTGGTATCGTACTGCCGGATTCGGCCGCGGCGCGGGCGGGCATTCAGGAAGGCGACCGCATCACAGCCCTCGACGGGGCGCAATATCCCTCGTGGGAGGACATTACGCTCAAAGTCATTGGCAGTCCCGGACAACCGCTACGTGTCGTGTTCGATCGCGGGGGAGTGGAAAAAGAAGCCACCCTGGTTCCAGAGATAGACAAGCGCGACGGCATTGGCACGGCCGGCTGGGGCGAGCAGATGGAGATCCAGATCGGCGGCGTTCAGGCCGGCATGGACGCGGAACGCAAGGGACTACGCGCGGGCGATCTATTGGTGTCCATCAACGGTGAACCGATTCGTTCTTCGGCGAAGATTCGCGAGACTGTGAAGAAGTCCGAAGGGAAGCCGGTGGACATTACCTTCCGCCGCGACGGCACGAATCATACGGTGTCGGTAGTGCCGGCCCAGGGCGAGTTGGAAGGTCAAAAGTCGTGGATGATCGGCGTGCAGTTGGAGCCGCGCTTTGTCTTCGTGCGGCTCGGTCCAATTGAGGCGGTCCGCGAGTCGATTAAATCGAACATCAAGGGCGCCACGCTCATTTATCAGTTCCTGCACGGGATCATCGAGCGCCGAATGTCGCCGCGCTCGCTCGAAGGACCGATCCGCATGGCGCAGATTTCGGGCGAAGCGGCCAAAGAGGGCATCACCAGCTACTTGAGTTTGATGGCCATGGTCAGCTTGAACCTGGCGATCTTCAACTTGTTGCCAATTCCTATCCTCGACGGCGGCTCCATTTTGCTGCTGCTCGTTGAGATGATCTTCCGCCGCGACCTCAGCCTGCAAGTCAAGGAGACCGTACTCAAGTTCGGTTTCGTCTTCCTGCTGATGGTGGTGATGTTCGTCATCTACAACGACATCCGCAAGGTGCTCCCCAGTGGCGGATAAGATCGTCAAGTCCGACGCCGAATGGCGGGCGCGACTGGACCCTCAGCAATATCAGGTGGCGCGCTGCTCGGGGACGGAACGCGCCTTCACGGGCAAGTATTGGGACCACCACGAAGACGGCAGCTACACCTGTGTCTGTTGCGGTGCACCGCTGTTTGCTTCTTCCACCAAGTTCGAATCCGGAAGTGGTTGGCCCAGTTTTTGGCAGCCGCTGGAGGACGCCAGCGTCGCCGTGAAGAGCGACCACAGCCACGGCATGACGCGCGACGAGGTGGTTTGCGCGCGCTGCGATGCGCACCTCGGACACGTCTTCCCCGACGGGCCCAAGCCGACGGGCCTGCGCTATTGCATGAACTCGGCATCGCTCGACTTCGAGCCAGCCAAGAAGACTTGAATAAACAGAGTCAGTGCCCTTCGGCCTCTAAGAACCGCTCGGCTTCAATCGCCGCCATGCAGCCCGCGCCGGCCGCCGTTATGGCCTGCCGGTAGACACGATCCTGCACGTCGCCTGCGTGAAAGACGCCGGTCACTGAAGTACGCGCACCGCCGTGGGAGACGATGTAGCCGTCGCTATCGAGTTCAATCTGTCCGACAAACGGTTTTGTGTTCGGGATGTGGCCGATGGCGATGAACAATCCATCGACCTCACGCCGCCATACTTCGTTCGTATCGAGGTTCTTCAACGTGACGCCCGTCACCAGGCCCGTGCCGCTGTCGTCCACCTCTTGAATCGCGGCGGGTGTGACGAACTCGACCTTCGGGTTGGCTTTCACGCGGTCGAGCATGATCTTCGACGCACGAAATTCGCCCCGCCGGTGCACGAGAGTGACACGGCGGCCGAAGCGTGTGAGGAAGTTAGCCTCTTCCATAGCCGTGTCGCCGCCGCCGACGACCATGATCTCTTTGTCGCGATAAAAGAAGCCGTCGCAGGTAGCGCACGAGCTGACACCGTGGCCGATCAATTTCTGTTCGCTGGGTAAGTTCAGCCAGCGGGCCGATGCGCCGGAAGCGATGATCAGCGTGCGTGTCTCCATCCAATCGCCATCCACGCACAACCGAAAAGGCCGCTTGCTGACATCGGCTTCCGTAACGGTTCCGTGATGGTATTCGGCGCCAAATCGCTGCGCCTGACGCTTCATATTCTCGACCAGTTCAGGACCCTGGATACCGTCGGGAAAGCCGGGGAAGTTTTCCACTTCAGTAGTGATCGAAAGTTGGCCGCCCGGTTCGAGACCTCCAATGACAGCCGGCTTCAAGCCGGCGCGCGCGGTATAGATGGCCGCCGTGTTTCCGGCGCAACCCGAGCCAATGATGACAACGTTATGCATGATAGGCGAAGACCTTCCAATCTAACATGACAAGTGGGCGCGGACGCGAGTCTAGCCGAGCCAGGCCGTGACAATGCGGTTCGCCGCAAAGGCGCAAACGTAGGCCAAGCCGGTCATGTAGCCGAACTGCACGGCAGGCCACTTCCAGCCACCTGTTTCGCGCTTCACCACAGCCACGGTCGACATACACTGCATCGCAAAGGCGAAAAACACCAGGAGCGCAACCGCCCCTCCCGGCGTCAGGTCCTTCTGCAGAGCCTTACCGAGTCCTTGCGTGTCCTCTCCCTCCGATTCGATGCCGTAGATCGTCCCCAGGGTTCCGACGATCACCTCGCGCGCGGCGAGGCTCGTGATGAGGCCGATGCCGATCTTCCAGTTGAATCCTAGGGGTTGGATGAGCGGTTCCACAGTGCGGCCGATCGCGCCTGCCACGGAGTCGCGAATCTGTGGCGGCTTGCCATCGGTAAGCGGCAGGTGAGCAATGATCCACAGGCCGACGGAAACGGCGAGAATGATCGTTCCCGCGCGCTTCAAGAAGACCAGCGCGCGGTCGTACAGGCGCAGCCCGAGCGAGCGCAGGGTAGGCCAGCGGTAGGAGGGCAGCTCGATCAGAAACGGCGTGCCGTCGCTACGTAGAATGCTCGACTTCAACACGCGCGCCGTCAACAGCGCCGCCACAAAACCGAGCACGTACAAGCCGATCATCGCCGCCGCCCGTGTGCCTAGCAGAGGGCCGAGGACGGGCCTTTCCGGAATGAAGGCGGCGATCACCAGCGCATATACCTGCAGTCGCGCCGAGCAGGTCATGAACGGCGCAATGAGAATGGTGGCAATGCGGTCGCGCTTATCCTCAATAGTACGGGTGGCCATAATCGCCGGCACGGCGCAGGCGTAGGCCGACAGCAGTGGGATAAAACTTTTGCCCTGAAGTCCGAAGCGGACCATGGTGCGATCGGCGATGAGCGCAGCGCGGGCGAGGTAACCGGAATCTTCGAGGATACCGATAAAGAGAAACAGCAGCAGAATTTGCGGCAGAAAAACGAGCACGCTGCCCACGCCGCCGATAATGCCTTCCGTCAGCAGGTTGCGCCACGCCGATTGCGGCAGCGTTGCCGCCACCCATTTGCCGAAGCCGGCGATGATTCCTTCCACGCCGTCCATCAGAGGAGCCGCGCCGGTGAAGATCGCTTGAAATACGGCGACGAGAGTCAGTGCGAATACAAGCGGTCCAGCCAGCGGATGCAGAAAGAGCGCGTCCAAACGGCGGCTCCACAGGGAAGGCTGCGGAGCTTTCCACGCACCTTGCGAGACGCGCGCGGCCCAGGCGCGGCACTGTGGCACATCGTTCAACACGGGCGGGAGCGCCTGCAGGATCGGGAATGGCGACTCGGGCGGGCGGGGCACGGCGAGCGTCCCGTCGACAAATTCAAAAATGGGCTCCAGTCCTTCGCCCTTGGCGGCGCTCGCGAGCACGACCGGCACACCCAGGCGCTGCGATAGATCCTCGGTTTTCAGTTCGCCGCCTCGGCCGCGCAGATCGTCTGCCATGTTGAGGACGACCAACGTCGGCAGCCCTAGCGCGAGCACCGGTGCGGCCACTACGAGGTGGCGCGACAAACTTGTGACGTCGAGAATGAGCAGCACGGCGTCCGGTCGGGGTACGCCCGCCATTTCGCCGCGCAGCAGGTCGCGCGTGACACGTTCGTCTTCCGAGCGTGGATCGAGCGAATAGATGCCGGGGAGATCGATCAGGTCGACGACGCGCCCGCCAGGTGAATGGATACGGCCCGCGTGATATTCGACAGTGACGCCCGGATAGTTAGCAACCTTTTGGCGCAGACCGGTGAGGCGGTTGAAGAGAGTGGTTTTTCCCGCGTTCGGAGGACCCACCAGCGCGATGGTTTTATGCGCGGAGCTTGTTATACCCGTGACTGAAGTCGAAGCCAGCGCCGCCGGCCCCGCGTGGCAATCGCTCATGGCGGAGGTTACATCTGGCGGTTTAAACGAATCTGACGCGCAGTCTCGCCGCGCAAGGCGACATCGGCTCCATCCACGCGATAGACGCGCGGATCGCCACCCGGCGCTGAGCGTGCGTAGGCAACCGTCGAGCCCGGCACGAAGCCAAGTATCATCAGCCGGTGCGCCACTTCGTCGGGCAGATCCAACTCGAGCAGCGTTGCCTCTTCGCCGGGGGCGAGATCGAGAAGCGTCGCGCGGTGCGCTAGCCCACTGTTGCTACTGAGTTGCATCAACCCTAGTATGCTCCCGCGCGTGGGCCGTGTCAATTGGGCGCTTACCGCGCCGCCTTCGCGGCCCAATCGCGTGGGGATATTGTGGGCGGGTTAGGAGTGGCGGCGCAGGCGGGCCAAGCCGATCAAGCCGAGGCCGGCGCTCATGAGGAACATCGTCGAGGGTTCGGGAACCTCTCCGGTCAGGCCGAGGTTGTCGATGCCGGCCAGCGAGCTTTCATCCTTGGTGCCCAAGCGGATCTCCGCCCGACCCACCGAAGCCATTACGGTAGCAAACGAGGGGCTTGCACCCGCTAGCGGGTCCAAGTCGAAATCGGTGATCCAGCCGGCCGCGCGCGCTTCCAGGTCGGTCCAGGTGGGATCGAAAGCGAGTGTATACGTCGTCCACGTGTCGGTGGGGAATACGCCAGTAAGCGGAGCGAGCCAGCCATTAGTCGCGGCATCAATCCGAACACGAAACCATGCCCCGGTGAAATTCGAAGTCATGAAATTCAGGTCGACGGTCATGCCCGTGATTCCGTCTGCGCCATAGTCGCCGGTGAAACGGGAGTCCGTGGTGAGCCCGCCAATGTCAAAGAATGGCTGTCCCAAATCTCGCCGGGTGAGCATATGGCCGCCGGGGTTTCCGCCCGCTGGCGAGTGGACCACTACCGACGCAATCGTGTTGGAGACGAGTACGCCGTTGTCGGTGTCAAACGTTTCCGTGCCAATTGTCGCGCCCCACGAGAGTGTGGCGAAAAGTAAACAAGACCCTAGTTTCTTGCTCATGTTTCCTCCGAATTGCAGCTTTCCCACTGAATCGCGCGATCATAGGCGCAAGCGGATCGCGTCAAAGTACTGTTCGGAGTACTGGCGAGTACTAGCTGGCTAGCTGAGGATGTCTTTCACGACGCGCCCATGCACGTCGGTAAGGCGGTAATGGCGGCCCTGGAACTTGTAGGTGAGTTTCGTGTGGTCGACGCCGAGCAGGTGCATCATCGTCGCGTGGAGGTCGTGGATCTCCATCGGATTTTCCGCAATGTTGTAGCTGAAATCGTCGGTTTCCCCGTAGGTGAGGCCCGGCTTTACGCCCCCTCCGGCGAGCCACATGGAAAAACAACGCGGGTGATGGTCGCGGCCGTAGTTGGTTTCGGTGAGCGTGCCTTGTGAGTACACCGTGCGGCCGAACTCGCCGCCCCACACGATGAGCGTGTCGTCGAGCAATCCGCGTTGCTTGAGGTCGCGCACGAGGGCCGCCGATGGCTGATCGGTCTGCCGGCACTGCTGCTTGATTTCGCGCGGCAGGTTGCCGTGTTGATCCCAGCCGCGGTGGAAGAGTTGAATGAAGCGCACGCCGCGTTCGGCCATGCGGCGAGCCAGAATGCAGTTGGCCGCGTAGCTTCCGGGCTTGCGCGAATCGGGGCCGTACATCTCAAACGTCGACTCGGGTTCCTTGGAGAGATCGGTCAACTCCGGTACTGACGTCTGCATGCGGAATGCCATCTCATACTGCGCGATGCGGGTGGAGATTTCCGGGTCCTGAATCTCGCGCTGATTCACTTCGTTCAGCTTGGCCAGATCGTCGAGATACCGCCGCCGCGCGCTACTGTCGTAGCCAGGCGGGTTCGACAGATACAGCACCGGATCGCCGCCGGCACGGAACTTTACGCCTTGATACTTGCTTGGCAGAAAGCCCGCCCCCCAAGCGCGATCGGCAAGCGCTTGGGCGTTGCCCGTGCCTTGCGACACCATGACGACGAAGGCGGGAAGATCCTGATTCTCGCTGCCGAGGCCGTAGCTGACCCACGCCCCCATCGACGGGCGGCCGGCGAGTTGGAAGCCGGTTTGAAAGAAGGCGACGGCGGGGTCGTGGTTGATGGCCTCGGTGTGGAGTGTTTTGACGAGGCACAAGTCATCGGCTACGCCCGCAATGTGTGGAATGAGTTCGCTCAGCCACATCCCGCCCTGGCCGTGCTGCGAAAATTTGAAAACCGATGGCGCGACGGGGAAGGTGGCTTGGTACGCCGTCATGCCCGTGAGGCGCTGTCCCATGCGGATCGACGCGGGCAGGTCTTTGCCGCGGGCTTCAGCAAGTTGCGGCTTGTAGTCGAAGAGATCGAGTTGCGAGGGCGCGCCGTGCTGGAAGAGATAGATAACGCGCTTGGCCTTGGGAGCGAAATGTGGAAGTCCGGGCAGGCCGGCAGCGGACTTCGTACCCTCGGCGGCGAGTAGAGAGCCTAGTGCCGTGGCGCCGAGACCCGTGGCCATGCGGCTGAAGAAGTGGCGCCGCGTGATCGCGAGTCGTGCTTGATCGATGGGGTTCATTGGCGCGTCACCGTTTCATCAAGGTTGAGAATGAGGCTGCCTACTGCGGCGTAAGCCGCGAGTTCGCGGCGGTCCACACGCTTGTCCGGCTGGGCTTCGCCTTGCGCGAGAAACTGATCGATGCGGGCGTCGTCGCCGGCGAAATAGTCCAGGTGGTAGTTGAGGCTGCCGCGCAGGAGGCTGGCCTCTTCCGGTTTTGGCGCGCGTCCGGTAGCTACGCGGAAACCATAGCGAAGGCGATCGTCCGCGCTCGCGCCGCCTTCAAGGATCATGCGCTGCCCGAACATGCGAGCCGCTTCGACAAACTGCACGTCGTTCATCAGATTCAACGCCTGCAACGGTGTGTTCGTGCGGTTCTCCCGAACGACACAGGACTCGCGATTGGCGGCGTCGAAGTTGGCGAGCATCGGAGGCGCGATGGTGCGCTTCCAAAAGGTGTACAAGCTGCGGCGATAGAGGTCGCGGCCGCGCCCTTGGATGTAATCGATATCCTGCATGTTGAGCTCCTTCCAGAGCCCGTCAGGCTGATAGGGTTTCACCGATGGCCCACCGATGCGCGCATCGAGCAGTCCACCGATTGCGAGCGCCTCGTCGCGAAGGGCCTCGGCCGGCAATCGGAACCGCGAACCTCGCGCCAGCAGGCGATTCTCAGGGTCGCGCTGGACCAGTTCCGGAGCGGCCTTTGAATCCTGGCGATAAGTTGCGCTGGTCACCATCGTCTTCAAAAGCGCCTTCACGTCCCAACCGGTGCGCATGAACTCCGTCGCCATCCAATCGAGAAGCTCGGGATGCGACGGCCATTCGCCCTGTTGGCCGAAGTCCTCCACGGTTTTCACCAGACCCGTGCCGAACATCATCTGCCAGAAGCGGTTCACGGCTACTCGGGCTGTGAGCGGATTATCCTTGGCGATGAGCCATTGCGCGAACCCCAGGCGATTGTTTGGCGCGCCTTCAGGCAGTGGATGCAACTGGGCGGGTACGCCTGGTTCGACCACTTCGCCCGGTTTGTCGTACTGGCCACGGTTGAGAATGTGCGTGGGGCGGCGCTCAGGCCGTTCAGCCATCACCATGACAGTGGGAAAGCTGCGATCGAGCGCCTCGCGGTCGCGTTGGAGCTTCGTGAGCGCGGCCCACTTTTCCCGAACCTCCGGCGCGGCGGCGTTCTCCATGAAGTACATCGGCGACGGCTTCGGCGAGGCCAGCGCGGCAATCTCCGGCGGCGTCAACACGCGCGAATAAACCAGAACGTCTTCCACCTTGCCGTTGAAGTTGTTGTTCGGACCGCCGCCTTCGCCAATACGGAACGGCTCGCCGAACGCTTTGCCCGCATTGCCGAGCGGGCGGTAGAGAGAATCGAGTTCGGCCTCCATCTCGACCTCTTTGCCATCGACGTAGACATGCACGCCCTCGGCCATCCGAGAGCCCGAGTAGGTGACGAGCACGTTGTACGCCCGGCCCGCCGCAAGCCGCGTCTTGGCATTCACACGCAGAGCGTCATCGTCAAAAGCGCTGGTGAAGTGGAAATGCAGCTTGCCCTTCTTCACGTAGAGCCCAACTCCGCGTCCGCGAGGCGTATTGGCCATGCGGCTCCACACCGCCCCGTGGGGAACAGTCCCGGCTGAGATCCGCGCCGACACGCTGAAGCGGTCTTCGATGTCGTGGTGGATTTTCTTAAAGTCGCCGATGCGGCCCGATGCGGGCGCCCATGTATTCTTGCTGTCCACGAGGGTCTGTTCCCATGCAACCATCTCCTGCTTGGTCTGCGGCGAGCGGGCGTCCAGCCACTTCTGAACGTCGCCGATCCGTGCATCCAGTTCGCGCATCCGCACCGATTGCTCCTCGGTGGGCGCGGCGACGAGCGGAGGCGAATTGCCGTACTTCATCGCGCGCCCATGTTCGGGCACATTGTTGAAGTAGGCGTACATCTGGTAGAACTCTCTCTGCGTGATGGGGTCGTACTTGTGGTTGTGACAGCGCGCACAGCCCATGGTGAGTCCCAGGAAGACGGCCGAAGTGGTTTCGATGCGATCGACGACATACTCGACCGCGTATTCTTCGGCGACGATGCCGAACTCCGAATTCCCGCGATGATTGCGGTTGAAACCGGTGGCGATCTTTTGCGCGGTAGTCGCATTGGGCAGCATGTCGCCGGCGATCTGCTCGAGCGCAAAGAGGTCGTACGGCATATTTTTCGCGAACGCATCGATCACCCAATCGCGCCAGCGCCACATGGAGCGCTCCCCGTCGAACTGATAGCCGTTGGTGTCGGAATAGCGCGCGTAGTCGAGCCAGCGGTAGGCCATGCGTTCGGCATAGCGCGGCGAGGCGAGCAGCCGGTCGACGGCGTTCTCATACGCTTTCGGCGAAGGGTCCGAAAGATAGGCGTCGAACTCGGCGGGTGTGGGCGGCAGCCCGGTGAGATCGAGCGAGACACGGCGGAGAAGGGTCGTTTTGCTCGCCTCGGGAGAGGGCTTCAATCCTTCGCGGTCCAGCCGCTCCAGCACGAACGCATCGATGGGATTGCGAACCCAGGCGGCGCTACTCACTTGCGGCAGTGGCGGCCTCTTCGGCGCATTGAATGCCCAATGCTTTTCCCACTTCGCGCCGCTGGCGATCCACGCGCGCAAGGTTTCCAACTCCTTCGGCGAGATCGTGTGCCCAGTGAAGACCGGCGGCATGCGTTTGGCTTTGTTCTCGGAGGTGATGCGGCGGATCATTTCACTGGCATCGGGATTTCCTTCGACAATCGCGCGGCGCCCGCCACCGAGGTCGCCCTTGGCAGTTGCTTCCTGATCGAGCCGGAGAGGAATGTTCTTTGCTCTAGCATCGGCTGCGTGGCAGGCGAAGCAGTTTTCCGAAAGGATCGGCCGTACGTCGCGATTGAATTCGACCGTGCGGTCGGCCGCACTTGCGACCAGGGAAAGCACACACAGGGATACCAGGACCGCACGCATGCCCTCATTCTATAGCGCCGGAGCGGCGATGGGCGTTAGCGCCGCGATTTCCAGGCCTCCCAATCCACTCCGCGCATGTCGCCGGTTTCGAGGAATTGACGGTGCATGGCGAAAGCGCCGGTAAGGCTCAACGGTTCGTGCGTATCGAGGCGGAGCAGATTCATGTAGCCGCGCAACTGGTCGCGGAAATCGGGATGCGCGCAATGATCGATGATCAGCCGGGCGCGCTCGTGCGGATCTTTGCCGCGCAGGTCTGCCACGCCGTACTCGGTGGCGACGATCTGTACCGAATGTTCGTTGTGGTCGATGTGCGAGCACAGCGGCACGATGGTGGAGATCTTGCCGCCCTTCTGCGTCGAGGGACAACTGAAGATCGAAACGTAGGCGTTGCGCGTGAAGTCGCCTGAGCCGCCGATGCCGTTCATCATCGTCTTCCCCATGACGTGGGTCGAATTCACGTTGCCACCGAGGTCCATTTCGATGGCCGTGTTCATCGACACGATCCCGAGACGGCGCACGATCTCCGGGTGATTGGTGATCTCCTGCGGCCGCATGATAATGCGCGAGCGGAAAAAGTCGAGGTTGCCGCGGAACCGGGCGTTCTTCTCCGGGCTCAAGGTGAGGGCGCAAGTGCTGGCGAACCGGCAACGGTCGCTTTCGAGCAATCCCATAACGGAGTCCTGCAGGACTTCGGTGTACATTTCGAAGTCCGGCACCTCGGGGTGCGAGCCGAGCGCTTCGAGCACGGCGTTTGCGATATCGCCGACGCCCGATTGCAACGGCAGGAAGCTCTTCGGAATGCGCCCGGCGCGCATCTCCGACACAAGAAAGTCAGCTACGTTCTGCCCGATTTTTTCGGTGACGGGTGTGGCATCGGCGAACGGAGCGGCTTCATCGTCGGCGTCGGTGTGGACGACGCCCGCAATCTTCTTCGAATCGATGACAAGTGCGGGCGAGCCAACGCGGTCGTGCACGTTGTAGATCGGAATCTCGTTGCGCGCAGGCGGATCGGCGGGCTCGAAGATGTCATGCATTCCGATCAGGGCCGGCGGGTGGCGATGGTTCCATTCAATGAGTACGCGTTCGGCTCGATGGGCGAAAGTGTTTGAGGCGCCAACCGAC
>DASRHX010000991.1:0-2554 GCA_035650295.1 Bryobacteraceae bacterium
GGCGGCGTTCGCCTGGAGGCCAAACGAAGCGGGAACGGTGCTGCCCGCGGCACTGGGCCTTGCCGCCGTATCGGCGGCAAACCTGCTGATTACGAGCCGTGTGGTGTACCACTTTGCAGGCTCGCACCGGGCTTATAAGAAGGCCGAGGCCGATCGCGAACTAGGCGCATACGGTGTGGCGAATCTGGTGGCCGGACTCTTCGGAGCGCCAATGAGCGTGGGCATCCCGGCGCGCAGCTTGGCCAACGTCAAGTGCGGCGGCACGACGCGGCTGTCGAACATTTTTCATTCCGCGATTCTGGCGGCCATTCTCTGGGTGGGGAGCGATTATATCGCCGTGATCCCGAAGGCGGCCCTGGCGGGCGTAACGGCTTACGTGGGATTGTGTCTGCTGGAGTGGAGCACATGGAAACGCCTGCCGCGCATGCGCAAGCTCGATGCGTCGGCGTTTCTCGCCACGGCGCTGGCGGTGCAGATGGTGAACGCCGTGGCGGCCGTACTGCTTGGCTGCAGCTTCTACTTCGTCGCCTCGTTGATGCACAAACTGGCCGAGCCGGAACGGCATTCGGCTCTCGCGCCCGCTTCCGAGCGCATAGCGCTAAAATAAGCGCATGAAGCTGAGTGCCCAGGAAGAATATGGCCTCCGCTGCCTTCTGAACCTTGCGAAACGGGGAAACGGGTCCTCGCTCACAATCCCAGAGATCAGCGCCGCCGAAGGGTTGTCGGTTCCCAACGTCGCCAAGCTGATGCGTATCATGCGCATGGGTAGGCTCGTCCAAAGCGTGCGCGGACAAGCCGGCGGTTACACGCTGACACGCCCAGCCGAAGAGATCAAGATTGTTGAAGTGATGGAAGTGCTGGGGGGCCGGTTTTTTGGACCGCAATTCTGCGGACGGCACGCCGGCCATCAGGAAGTGTGTTGTCACCACACGGACTGTTCCTTGCGTGCGCTGTGGAACTCGGTGCAGTTCGTGTTGCAAGCGGTGCTCGGCAACACTTCGCTTGCCGATCTAATGTTGGATGAAGAGCAGGTGACGACACTGGTCGCAGGCCGTACAAATGCTGTGCTGCCGATGCTTGCGCAGGTTCGCCGGGCAACGCCAGTTGTCGGCACAAATCAAGCCTAAAAAAGCCTACGCCGCTCCTTCTCCAGCCGCGGCTTTGTTCGGGAAGATTTTTCCCGCCTTCAGGCAAATCCTTCCCTTAACGCATCTCATTCAAGTGCCTTAATTTACCCCAGTTAGCTGAAAACATACGCCAGCCGCGCTTTGGCACGCGGGTTGCTCCTTTTCATATCGGTCAGGCCGCACCGGAAGGATGATGGCGGTCACGACATGTCGAACCCAGACAAGGAGTGAAAGATGAAGCGCTATCGGTGTCTAGTAACGCTTTTGATGACGGCCGGCCTCGCCTCCGCCAAGCACGATGTGGTGGAGCGGGTGCAGTCGGCCAAAACCGTATTTGAAGAAATCATGGGGACGGAGGACAAATCGATCCCCACGGATCTGTTAGAAAAAGCGCACTGCCTTGTGATTGTGCCCTCGCTTAAGCGGGGTGGCTTCATCGTGGGTGCGCAGTACGGCGTGGGCGTGGCAACCTGCAGGAAAGCAGGCGGCGGATGGTCCGGGCCTTCGACAGTCCGCATGGAAGGCGGCAGCGTGGGCCTGCAGATCGGCGGCGGGGAAACTGACGTCGTGATGGTAGTCATGAACCCTACTGGCGCGCAGAAACTGATGAAGAGCGAATTCACGATTGGCGCGGAAGGCGCGGCGATGGCGGGCCCGGTGGGACGCGCGGCAAGTGCGGAAACCGACGCCTACATGCGTGCGGAGATCCTCTCCTATTCGCGGTCGCGCGGCGTATTCGCGGGCGTGGCCCTCAAGGGCTCGACGCTTCGCTCGGATGATGGCGACAACAAGGAGCTTTATGGGCATGCCGTTAAGCACGCCGATATCTTGAACGGACGCGAGAAGATTCCGGCCTCGGCACAGCCCCTGATCAACGCGATCAGCAAGTACTCGGTCCGCGAGAAGAAGTCCGGCAGCGCACCCAACATGGGAGTGCCCATCGTGAAGGCGGCGTACAGGCCGGAGGGCAGCAAGGTTTCCGACAGGTCGCAATCGCGGCTGATGCGCGAGGTGCGGCATGAGCTGGTGACGCTGCCTTACTACGGCGTGTTCGACAACCTGATGTACAAGGTGGAAGGCTCTACGGTGACGCTGATGGGACAGGTTTCTCGGCCCACGCTGAAGAGCAGCGCCGAGAACGTGGTGAAGGATATCGAAGGCGTGGAGCGGGTGATCAACCAAATTGAAGTGCTCCCAAACTCGCCGAACGACGACCGGATCCGCATTGCAACCTATCGCGCGATCTATGGGCAGACGGCGTTGAACCGCTATGCGCTGCAGGCGGTGCCGCCAATCCACATCGTTGTGAAGAACGGCAACGTGACCCTGGAGGGCGTCGTAGCGAGCGAAGCGGACAAGAACATCGCCAACCTGCAGGCCAACTCGGTATCGGGAGTGTTCTCGGTGAAGAACAACCTGCGCGTGGA
>DASRHX010000992.1:0-10817 GCA_035650295.1 Bryobacteraceae bacterium
GATTGCGTTCGGGCATATCTTCGAGTGACGCGAGGAGATCGAAGAGATCGGCGCATCCGCGAGGAGGCGGAGATTGCGCGGGCGGGTTCGCGGGCGGCGGATTGGAGTGCTGGTCGTGCACTGGATACAAGTATCGCCGAAGGGCCAGCGGATGCAACCGAAGGCCGACTCGGGCGTCGGCTGCAGACCAGGGGTCTGCCCAACGAGTTGTCAGCTCGCTCCGAGGGTCCGCTTCAGGAACGGCAGGCCTTCCCAGGCGATCGATTCCGGAGTAGGGGCGAAGTCGCGCCAGATGCAGGCGGGGGCGATGAGTTCAGGGATGCGGAAGCCAAAGCTTTCGATGGAGCAGGTGCCGGCGTAGCCGATCTCCTTGAGCGCGGTGAAAACATCGGGCCATTCGATGTGACCGCTGCCGGGGATGCCGCGGTCGTTTTCGCAGGTATGCACGTGGGTGATCCATTTGCCGGCGGTATGGATTGCGAAGGCCTGGCTTTTCTCTTCGATGTTGGCGTGGAACGTGTCGTAGAGGATGCCGACTTTCGCGCTGCCGACGGCTTCGCACATGCGGACGGCGTCGGCCATGGTGTTCAGGAAAAAAGTCTCGAAGCGGTTGAGGGGTTCGACGGCGAGGGTGACGCCCGCGGCTTCGAGCGTGGGGACAATGGCCTGGAGCGAGTCGACCTGGCGGTTCCATTCCTCTTCGGTGCGGCGGCGGCCGTAGTGGACACCGACGGGCGAGAAGAGCGGACCGACGAGGACCTTACCGCCCACTTCGGCGCAGGACTGGACTGCCTGCTTGAGATAGGCGATCGCTTTTTCGCGCTCGGCGGAGTCGTCGTGGATGAGGCTGAGGCCGGGCATGGCGGTGCAGGTGAGCACGCCGATGCCCGACACGGCGGCCGCCTTGCGAATTTCGGCGGCCGGGAAATCGTCCCAGTTGAATCGCGCTATTTCGATGGAGTCGAAGCCGTGCGCGGCGATCCGAGGAATGAGGTCGAGGTGGGGACGGTCGAAGTGCGCCGTCCAAATGAGCGTGTTGACTCCGAATTTCATGTTGGCCTTAGGACGCCACAAAGCGGGCCGAGTCGGGATTGCCGGGACCGAAGTGTTTGAGCATGACGAGGTCTTCAACGTCGCTTTCGTTGGTGACCTTGACGCCATTGGCGGCGGCCGCGGCGGTGACGAAGAGTTCGTCCTTCGTCATCTGGCCGTAGCGGATCATGGAGGGCGATTCGACAGCGTGCTTGCCAACGCTGCCTCGGCCCTGAGTGAGGATGAGGCCGTACGCCGCGGCGTCCTTCACAACGACGGAGCGTCCGGAGGCGACGGTGAGTTCCTTGGCCGAATAATAGTTCGTCGAATACACGACCCATTTCTCCATATAACCGGCGTCGCTCATGGCCGCGGGGTCGGAAACCGGTGTTGGGTGGAAGAGATTGTGTTTCATGAACTCGGGGTCGGTATTGGCGTCCCAGTCGAGCATGTCGAGGATGTAGTCGAGGTCGTGGTGGTGCTGTTCGGGCACGTCTTTGACGAGCAGGTCCCACGGTACGGCGCGGCCTTCCACCATCGACTGGTACATGGCGAACACGTCGGAGTTCACTTGCGGCTCATAAGTGACCAGTGAGCCGGGAGCATGAAGAATGCCGGCGTTGATCTGCCAGCCGGTGCCAGGCTTGAGACGGTAGGCGCGCGAAAGATCGAGAATGCCGTTATCGCCTTCACTCCAGCGCTCGAGACACTTGCGGATATCGTTGCGCGTGGTGCCGGGTTCGAGACCCATGAAGGTGTAAGGGAAGTTGTTGCCCTTGAAGTTGTACTGGGGCGGGAAATAGTAAGCCTCGGGCTTGCCCTTCTGGCCGACACGTTTGGCGAACTCGTCGTTTTGGTGGAGATGGTGGGGGATGGGGCCAAGGTTGTCGAAGAATTTGCAGAGAAGATTCCAGCCGCCTTCGCGGGCCATGACGCCGGCGCCGAGGAACTTGTCACCGGAGGTCTCGATGGCTTCTTTCAGGAGGACGCGCTTGCCGTTGAAGTCGATGTAGGAAAGGCCTTCGTCTTCCGCGGTGAGTGGGCCGTTGGCGGCCTTGGTGGTGGAAGAGAACCAGCGTTCGTCGATGCCGCCGCGATGGGCGCCGAGGATGTAGAGATCGCGTGGATCAAGCTTCAGGCGACCGCCTGGCATGAGGAAGGCGCGAGGAACCCAGCATGGGGCAAGGCGTACGATGCCGTCGCCCGCAGTAAGGGCGTCTTGAATCAAGGATGCGTTGGACACCCTTAGAGTCTATTTCGGCGCGGAGGAGCGTTCAACTGCAGTTGGCGTTTTTGCGGAGATTTGCGGGGCAGCTTTGACGCGAACCAGCACGGGTTCGACCGAGGCATACATGTTCTGCTGCGGAGAACGCGTTTCAATGCGTGCCGAAAGGTAGATGTAGCCTTCGGCCGGTTCGGCATTGGGGAGAGCCCAGAGACGGAAGGTAGTGCTGTCGCCGTCTTCGTGGATGAGGACGCCATTCAAGCCGGAGTCGGTGACGCGAACGCGGCTAGGGAGGTCGGTGACGATGACAGGGACGCGGCCGGTGAAGCCATTGGCGCGCTCGGCGGCTACCGTGACTTCGGCAGTTTCACCGGGCGCCAGTTCGACCACCGTGGTTTTTGTCAGCAGGCGGACATCGGCGCGGGGCATGAGCGCGATGAGCTTCATGTCGTCGCCGGGATTGGCGCGGTGAGTGATGGCGCGGCCGTTCGCGGTGGAGCTGCCGGTAACGTCGAATGCGACGGCGTCCTTGAGATCGGCGTTTTCGTCGGCTGAGAGCAGAAGCGTGGTGGTGTCGAGGCCGGGAGCGATGGTGTTCTTCGTGGCCTTGAGTCCAGCCGGTAGCGAGGCGAAGCTAACTTCGATGGGCGCGTTGAAACCTTCGCGTTTGAGAGCAGTGACGGTGACCGGGATGGATCCGCCGCGTGGGACGTTGGGGTTGCGCGGAGAGACGCTGAGTTCGAAGTCGGGGCGGGGCTCGCGGATGTTGAGGCGGTACGCGTAGTCGTCGCCGCCGAGGCCACGGATGTCTCGGATGCGAGCCATGTATTCGCCGTCGGCGGGAGCTGTGAAGGTGACGAAGCTGTCTTTGCCGTAGCCAGGGCCGCCATCATCATTGCGGAAGTAGAGGCGTACGAGAGGCAGACCGTTCGGCGAGAACTGGGAACCGGCGGGATGCATCTGGACTTTGTAGACGGCGCGGTCGATGCCGTGCGCTTCGCTTGAGGTGTTGAAGAAGGACTTGCGCTGCGCACCGAAACTTTCGATGGTCATGTCTTCATCGGGGCCGTCGGGGACCTCGTCGACGCGGACGATTTCGTTGCCGACCATGACGTAGTCGCCGGTGGAGAGCGAATTCCAGCTTTGGATGCGAAGGCCGCGAGTCTGGGAGTCGTGATCGCGAAGGACGAGGAAGGTTTCCCAAGTGGCGCGGGCGACCGCCTGTTCGACGGGCTTGCCCGCGGCGTCGAGTACTTCGATGAGCGAGTCAAGCGAGGAGCCGAGGCGGCGGGCGTTCACTTCGAGGATGACCTGCTGGCCTTTGCGAGCGGCGAATTTGAAGTAGTTCTCGGTGGGGAGATTCGTCTTGGGTGCGGCGATGCGGCCGTTGATCGTGATGGGTAGTGTGACTGCTTGCGCGGTTTTGGCGGAGAGATTGGCGGCGTTCGATTCGACTTCTGGATCGTCGCCGAGAGCGAGCTTCAGCTCATTGAATGCGGGGCCGATGGGTGTCGTGGGCCGGAGCTCTTCAAACGTTTCAAGACGGCCGCTGGAGGTGGGTTTGGCGGAGAACGAGGCTGGGAGACCGAGGCCTGCGATATGGATGTTCCCGGCCGCGTTCTTGCGGACGCCGAGCGGATACGCGCTTGTTGCGACGGGGAATTTGCCTGCAAGGATGCGGTAGGAATTCGTGGCGCGTCCGCTGTTTTCGTAGTCGTTGATGCGGACGTAGTAGGTTCCTTCGGAGGGGAACTTGTGCGAAAAGGCTTCGATCGCGCGATCTCCCGTGTAGCCGTATTCGGCCAGGACCTTCATGCCGGAGTCGAGGACACGGATCACGGGCTGCAGAGCGGAGCCTGCCATGGCGGCCTGGTTGAGGAAGACGATCTCTTCGCCGGCGCGGGCGTGAATCTTGAAATGGTCGACGTCGCCGGGGCGCGATATGGCGCCGGTGAGAACGGCGGGAAGAAAAGCTTCGACTGCTTCTTCGGCCGAGTCGTTGGGCTCCTTGTCGACGCTTTCGCCGTAATAGGGCTCAACGACGAACGAGCCTTCAGGGCTGGTGCCGAGCGGCGTGAGGAGGCGGAACTTCACGGCGCCGACGTTGGCTTCAGGCGCAATGTCGAGTTCGATTGTGACCTGATTGCGCGGCGGGAGCGGGCCGACATCGATGGTGGAGGGCGTGCCGTTGGAGCCGAGGCGAATATCGGGGAGGTCGGGCAGTTCCTTCACACGCAGAATGCGGCCTTTGATGCCCGCTTCGCTGAAATAGATGGCGGAGGCTTTGGCGAGGTTGAGGCCCTCGACGGTGATCTCGGTAGTTGCGCCTCGGGCGACGCCGCGCGGAGTGACCGTGGTGAGCGTGGGTGGCGTGATGCGCGGGCCGGTGGGGTGGTCCTGAGCGAGAGAGAAGGCGGCGGTCAAGAACAGGAGAGTCGTGGTGCGATACATGGCGGATTACCTCACTTCGGCGCGGACGGTTTCGAGCGTGTCGCGATAGGTGGCGGCGTCGTACAAGCTGAGCGAGCCGTCAAAACGGCCCGCGGCAATAGTGCGGCCGTCGGGGGAAAAGGCAAGGCTGTAGACCCAGTCGGGCTGGCCTGGGATGAGTTTGAGTTCGGTGAGATCGGCGGCACGCAGGAGCTTGATGGTGCGGTCGGCGGCGGTCGAAGCGATGGTTTTGCCATCGGGCGACCAGGCGAGCTTAAGGATGGCGTCTTCGTGGGCCATGAGGGAGTTGAGGAGTTTTGGCTCCTTTTCGCCGATTTCCCAAACGCGAACGGACTTGTCGAGACCACCAGCGGCGACTAGCTTCCCATCGGGCGAGACAACAACGCTATTGATTCCGTCGATGGCTTCGCTCATGGTGTAGAGACGCTCACCGGTAGCGGGGTTCCAGACTTTGACGCTGCGGTCGGCCGAACCGGAGACAAGGCGGCGGCCGTCAGGAGTGAAGGCCAGGGCGTAGACGGCGTCGATGTGATCCTTGAGCGTGCGGATCTCCTTGCCCGTGGCGGTGTCCCAGAGCTTGATGAGTTTGTCGTAGCTCGATGTGGCAAGCAACTTGCCGTCGGGCGAAAAGGCGGCGGCATATATACAGTCGTCGTGGCCGTTGAAGGTGAGAATGGCTTCGCGGCGGGCGAGGTCCCACAGCTTCACTTCACCGCGCTTGCCGGGGATTCCACCGGCGGCGGCAAGGAGCCGGCCGTCGTTGGAGATCGCAATGGCGCGGACGGTTTCGGCGTGGCCTTCAAGTTTGGAAATGGGCTTTCCGGTACGGGCGTCGGCGAGGGTGACGGTTTTGAACTGGGCGAGAGCAACATGCGTGCCGTTGGGGTTCCAAGCCATGGCATAGACACTGGGCCGCACTGCGGTTTTGGGCTGGATGTCGGGCGCGGCCTGCTGCGTGCGGGTCTTGCGCATGGCAGCGGATTCTTCGGGGGTGGGTGGCTTGGCGCCGGCGTCAATCCAGCGGACAAAGAGTTCGATTTCTCCCTTGGCGAGCGTAGTGCCGTCCATGGGCATGGTCGGCTTCAATTCGCCGGTGAGCAGCTTCAGGAGACGGCTCTCGCCGCTCTTGCCGGGTACGATGGCCGTCCCGTGAACGCCGCCTTTCACCAGGTCGTCGTAGGTATCTGTAACGAATCCGGCCATCTTCACCTGGGCGGCGTGGCATCCGGCACAGCGCCTCTCGAGGATCGGCGCAATGTCGCGCGCGAAGCTGGGCGCCTGCTGCGCGGCGGCGGCAGTCGTGAGGGCGAGGGTGAGAAGTGCGGCGCGCATTAGTGATTGAAGAGAAATTCCTTGCTGGTGAGCATGGCCCATACCATGTCTTCGAGGGCTTGTTTGCGGGCGTCTCGGATGGATTCCTGCGACGCGCCGGGTTTCTCCGCCTCGCGGCGGGCGGCGGTAAGAGCGCCTGCCATGGTGGTGCGCTCCGTCTCGGTGGGATAGCGGCCATAGGCGGAGAGCGTGAGATGTTCCACTACGCGGGAATCGGGGAGGCCGAGCTTTTGCAGGAGCGACAGGTAGCCTTCGGGCGCGCTGAGTTTCTTGTTGAGCGTGTCGCCGTTGATGACGTGAAGGGCCTGGGCGATAGAGGGGTCCTGGCTGCGTTCTCCGGCATCGCAGATGATGCGTTCGGGACGGCCGAAGGAGCTGAGGAATTGCGACTGAACGCGAACATCGGGAAGCTGCATGGCGCGTGTGCCCGCGGGATAACCGGCAAAGGTGGAGGGCACGCCCGTGACCTGCGACATGGCATCGAGAATCACTTCGCCCGGAAGACGTTTGACGATGTATTTCGAGTAAAAGACGTTGTCGTTTTGATTGGTTGCGTTCGCTTCGGAACTGAGCTGGTAGGTTCGCGAGTTGGTAATCGTCCGGATAAGGTGGCGGATGTCATACCCGTGCGCGATGAAGTCCTTCACAACGGCGTCGAAGAGCTCTTCGTTTGAGGCGGGGTTGGTGGCGCGGACATCGTCGATGGGATGCACGAGGCCGCGGCCGAAGAAATTGCCCCAGACGCGGTTGACGATGTTGCGGGCGAAGTATTCGTTCTTGGGGCTGGTGAGCCAATTTGCGAAGGCAAGGCGGCGGTCGGAGAGGTCGTCGAGCGATTCGGATTTACCGTCGAGCGGCGTGGGCGCAAGCGGACGGAGGAGGCGCGGGTGGTTTACGTCACCCGCCTGCTTCGGATAGACGATGAACTCTCCGGCACGGTCGCCATTTTTTAGACCGACGCGAGCAAAGAGGTTGGCGAACTGGTAGTACTGCTTTTGCGTCCATTTCTCGAGCGGATGATTGTGGCAACGCGCGCAGGTAAGGCGCTGGCCGAGGAAGGCTTGCGTGACGTTTTCGCTGAGATCGATCACGTCCTTGTGCTGGACGAAGTAGTTGAGAGCGCCGTTTTCGCGGGTGGAGCCGGTTCCAGTGAAGATGTCGCGGGCGAACTGGTCCCAGGGCTTGTTTTCCTTCACGGAATCGCGAATCCAGTTGTAAAAGGCCCACATGTTGTTGGTGCGGAGCTTGCGAGAACTGACGAGCAGGAGGTCGCTCCATTTGTAGGCCCAGTAGTCGGTGAACTCGTCGCGCTGCATAAGTCGCTCGACGAGTTTGGCGCGCTTGTCGGGACTCTTGTCGGCGAGGAACTCTTCTGTGTCTTCGACGGAAGGCAGGACTCCGGCGGCGTCCAGATAGGCGCGGCGGATGAAGTCGTCATCGTTGGCAGGCTTGGAAGGGGCGAGATTCAGGCTCTTCCATTTCTTGAGGGCGAGCTCGTCGATGAAGTTGACTGGCTGAAAGCGCGAATACGCATCCGGGGAAATCGTGTTGTCGAAGGGAACGGTGACACGCGAGTAGAGGACGCGGCTGGAATACCAGAGCGTGATGGCGGCTTCGCCACGACCGTTCATTTTGACAAGGCCGTTGTCGTCAACAGTGGCAACGCCTTCGTTATTGGAGGTGTACTTCACCCAGCGCGTGACGTCTTCAATGCGGCCATCGGCGTAGCGTGCGCGAACGACTAGCTGCTGGTTCGAGTTGGGAGCAAGGATGGCTGCCGAAGGATAGACCTCGAGCGCGGCGACGTCGGGATCGGCCGGTTTGGGAGCGGGCGCTCCGTTGGCGATCCACTCGGCGACGACGCGATACTCCAACGAATCGGTACCGAAGCGTTTCCCACCGCCATGAGGAAGAGCGAAAGTGGCCTTTTGCAGCAGCAGGCTCTGCGCGGGGGCGGCAAGTGAGACGCGGCGGCCGAGGGATTGGCGAGTGAGAGTGTCGTAGTCGACATCGGGGTCGTAGCCACGAAGGGTGAGCTTGAATCCGTTTTTGCCGGCAAGCGCGCCATGGCATGCGCCTTGATTGCAGCCCATCTTCGTGAAGACCGGAATCACGTGGTTCTTGAAGCTCCACTGGAAGGGGGACTCCGTCCCCTTGACTACCACCCGAACCGTAGCGGTTGAAGAGTTCGCCTTCGCTGTGATCGTCGCTTCGCCGTCGGCGATTGGCCGGACGAGTCCTGTTTGATCGACCGCGGCGATCCGCGGGTTGGAGCTGGACCACTGCGCTGTGCGAGTCCAATCTTCCAGATGGCCTGAAACGTTGGCTTCGGCGACGATCTGCTGGCGCGACTCCGGCGTTGAGAGCGTGATCTGCGGCGGCAGGAGCGTGAGCGGCTGGGCGCTGACGATGACGACGGCTGTTTGCGCGGCGAGCGCGCAGAAGGTCCACTTCATGATGCTTTCCGTTTCGATGAAAACTTTTGCCGGAACTTGTTGAGCTTCGGCGAGACGACGGCCATGCAATAGGGCTGATAAGGGTTGTTCACGTAGTAGCTCTGGTGATAGCCCTCGGCGGGCCAGAAGGTTTCCGCGGGCGTGACTTCGGTGACGATGTGTGCGCCATATACGCCTTCGCGTTCCAGTTCTGCGATGATGTCGCGGGCGACTTGCTCCTGCTCGGGCGAATGGAAGTAAATGGCGGAGCGGTATTGGGTGCCGACGTCGTTGCCCTGGCGGTTCATCGTGGTGGGGTCGTGAATGGCAAAGAAGACTTCGAGGATCTCGCGGTAGGAGACGCGGGCGGGATCGTAGGTCACCTGGACGACCTCAGCGTGACCGGTCGTTCCGTCACAGACCTGTTGATAGGTCGGCTTGTCGACATGGCCGCCCATGTAGCCGGAGACCACGTGCGTTGCACCGTCGAGCTCCTGATAGACGGCTTCGAGACACCAAAAGCAGCCACCGGCAAGGGTGGCCGTTTCGGTTGCGGGAGTGGGAGGCGCCTCGCTCATGAGAACAGTTCTTTGATCGGTTCGTTGCCGCGGTCGACCAACGGGATGGGGCGGCCCTGCGCGCCGGGCAACTCGGTTTCGATGTCAATGCCGAGGCCGTGATAGATGGTGGCGGCGACTTCAGCGGGCGTGGTGGGCCGGTCTTTCGGATAGCCGCCGATGTCGTCGGATGAGCCGACGACATTACCGCCCTTGATTGGGCCACCGGCGGCAAGGACGGTCCAGCACTGCGGCCAGTGGTCTCGGCCACCGGCGGGGTTGACCTTGGGAGTGCGGCCGAATTCGCCAACGCCCCAGACCATCGTGCTCTTGAGCAGGCCGCGCTCGGAGAGGTCTTCGAGCAGCGAACTGTAAGCCATGTCGAACATGGGACCGACCAGGTCGCGGTAGCAGGAGATGGGGCTGAAGGGCTTGGAGCCGTGGATGTCCCATGTGATCTCGTCGAACACCGTTTCGAACATGTTGATGGTGACGAAGCGGACACCGGCTTCGATCATGCGGCGGGCGAGCAGGCAGCTTTGGCCGAAGCGGTTATTGCCGTATTTCTCGCGGACCTTTTCCGGCTCGCGATGGAGTTCGAAAGCCTCGCGGGCTTTCTGCGAACTCATCAGAGTGTAGGCCTGCTGGAAAGAGGAGTCGAGCAGGCGGGCGTCCTGAGAGGTTTCGAATTCGCTCACGGTGCGATCGACCATGGTGCGCCAGTTGCGGCGGCGGTCGACGCGGAGAGCGGAGAGATAGTCGGGCGGGAGCATGTCAGGGACACGGAAGTTGGGATCGCTGGGGTCGGCGTTGAGGACGAAGGGGTCGTAGGATTTGCCGAGAAAGCCGGCATTTTGGCCGTGGGGCATGTTGCCACCGGTGTTGCCGATGGGGCGCGGCAGAAGGACGTGCGGGGGGACGTCACCCTTGGGCCCTTTGAGTTTGCCGAGGACGCAGCCGTAGTGGGGATGCTCGACGCCACCCTGGAAGAGGCGCCCGGTTTGCATCATCTGGTGGCCGGTGTCGTGAACGGCGGCGGCGGTGTGATACATGCTGCGGATGAGGGCAAACTTGTCGGCATGCTTGGCCATGCGCGGGAAGTTCTCCGAGATCTCGATGCCCGGAACGTTGGTTTTGATGGGCTTGTAGGGGCCGCGGATTTCGACTGGGGCGTTGGGCTTCATGTCCCAGGTATCGAGTTGCGAAGGTCCGCCGACGAGCATCATGAGGATGCAGTTCATGTCGGACTTCGAGGAGTCGACGGCGCCGAGAGCCTTCAGGCCGAACATTTGGGAAAGACCAAGACCGAGAGTGGAGAGCGAGCCTGCATGAAGGAAGTCGCGGCGGCGCAGACCATCACAAAATTCAACGGCGCGGTCAGCATCAAGTCGGAACATGGACAGTATCCTCCCAAAATAGTGAGCCCTACCATGCTATAGCAGGGGGGAGCCGAGCGGAAGGCGGGCGGCGGGTAAACCGGCCCGATGTAGACTTGGAGCATGGAGCGACTGAAACGGTTAACCGCAATCATCGAACGTGAGGGGGACGGGTTCGTTTCCCTTTGCCCAGAGTTCGACATCGCCAGTCAGGGTTCAACTGTGGAAGAGGCGCGCGCGAATTTGGTTGAGGCGTTGACACTTTTTTTCGAGAGTGCGGACGGTTCCGAGGTTGAGCGCCGTTTCCACGGCGATGTAGTCGTGATGCAGGTCGAGGTTCCGGTTGGGTAAGCTTCGAGTTCTGTCGGGAGCGGAAGTCTGCGGGATTCTGGAGCGACAGGGGTTTGTG
>DASRHX010000993.1:0-6647 GCA_035650295.1 Bryobacteraceae bacterium
ACGGCTCCAGGATGCACTGCGCGCGGATTTTGTACAAACGCTCCGAGGTACTACCGTCCGAATCGTGTGCCTTTTGCCGGAGTCCGACCGGCTGCTCGGCTTCAGGGGACTCCGAGGGTTCTTGGCCGTAAGGCCTGATCTTGAAACGGTGAGAATTCCTGGACCACACTTGCTCCTTCAATGCGCTCCGGAAGTTAGTTTCACTGCCCTCCGGAGCATTGGACTGTTCGGCGATCACTCGTAACGGAAATCCTTTCTGAGCGGTCTGAAGTCCATGCGATTCGTTATCATCGTTTCCCTCTCGCTGTCGCTCGGCCCGCGCTTATTTGCCAATCAGAATCCGGAGCCCGGTGAGCCCTTCCAATGGAAGCCCGCACTCCGGCAGTCGGCGCTGTTTCTCGGTATCCAGCATGCGTTCCGTTTTGCCACCGAACCTGGGTCTCGTGCCGCTATGCGGGGCCCGTTTGTGCGCGATTATGTTCGGTCCGTCAAGGGCATGTCCGGATGGCGCGACGGAGACCCATTTATCGTCAACTACGTTGGCCATCCGTTCATGGGCGCGGTGAGCGGCTACATCGCCGTGCAGAACGACCCGCGATTCCGCCGCGCGCAATTCGGATCCTCGGCGGTCTACTGGAAAAGCCGTTTGCGCGCCGCCGGCTTTGCCACCCTGTATAGCGCGAACTTCGAATTGGGACCTGCAAGCGAAGCTTCGCTGGGCAACGTGGGCCTGGGTGGGACAGGAGCGGGCGCCGTGGATCTGGTGGTCACGCCGCTCGGTGGACTCGGGGTCATGGTGGCCGAGGATGCGCTGGATCGTTACGTCATCCAATGGGCGGAACGCGCGAGCGGCAATCTCGCCTATAGAATCGCCGTGCGCAGCCTATTGAACCCAACCCGCAGTTTCGCCAACATGCTGCGAATGCGGCCGCCGTGGTTTCGCGACCTACGCAGGGGCATTCGGGAGCCGTAGAACCAGATCTTCCGAGAGCCGGTCCAGCATTTCGATCCAACTTGGATAGGCTCCGGTGCGCTTTGCGAGCGACTCGAGGACCGTTTGATGAAGGGTGAGCGTGGTCTGCCCATCGTGTTCGGTGAAGGTTACGGTGACGATCGTTTCCCGGGGCCAATCCGGGTCCATGCCTTTGGCCGAAGGCTCGACCAGGTTGCCATTTTCGTCCGAGAACGAGAGTGTGTAGACGATCCGCTCCGGCACGACGATTTCCCGGTAGACGCCTTTGCATAGACAGTCGTAGCTGGCCGGATTTCGCAGATGGCTAATAAATATGCCGCCGGGACGGAAGTCGAACCGGGAGAAGCGTATGGTGCAGCCGCGTGGCGCATGCCACCGCGACAGGTGCTCGGGATCGGTCCAGGCCTGGAACACGAGATCGCGCGGGGCATCGAAAACATGCGTGATGAGGACTTCGTTGGTGGCCATGGTTACTCTCCCGGCATGGCAGATCGGAGGAACGACTCGATGATTGAGGCGGCTTGTTCGTGAAGATTACCAGGCGGCCCGCCGGCGATCGATTCTCCGATGAATTCACCGTGACCGGAGGGGAAGATGGCGAGCCGGGCGTGTGGAAGAAGCCGGAACATTTCCACCGCGTGCTCGGGACGCACGATGTCGGCGTCACCCGTCATGATTAATGTGGGCGCGGCGACGGAGCGCATTCCATCGGCGGGCCAATCCTGGAAATCGAGCATCCGCTTGACACTCTTGTCGTGAAAGGACTGCAGGCGCTCTGGATGCGGCGAGGTCTTGCGGTATGCCTCTTTCAACCCTTCGGGCATGTCGTTGAGCGAGGCCTGTCGCATCGATTCCCAAAAGGCGGCCGGAAGGCCGTCCCGTTTGTACATCGACGAGGCGGCGATGAGCTTTCGCACCAGGCCGGGATGACGCATGCCGACTTGCAGGGCGATGTTGCCTCCGTTGCTGTGTCCGAAGAAGTCCGCTCGTTCGATTTTGAGATGCCGTACCAGCGCCGCGGTGTCGTCCGCCATTTGCTCAAACGTGAAGGGACGGTCGATGTCGGCGGTGTGACCATGTCCCTGCTGCTCGATGGCAATGACCTGCCGCGTCTTTGCGAGCAGCGGCAGGATTCTCCCGAAAGTGGTTGTAATGGTCGACCCGCCGCCATGCAGCAGAACGAGTGGCTGGCCGGCGCCGTGGATTTCGTAGTACATCTTCAGACCATTCACGTCGGCGTAGTTGCCCTCGCCGCGCGATCCACAGCCCGCGGCGAGCATTGCGATGGCGACCGCCGCGCTTCCTCGCTTCCTAAGGCTAGTTTTTCTTCCGGGCATGTTTCTTCTCCTGGCCCTTCAACTCACTTAGATAGATTTCGAGGCGGTCGAAACTCTCCTCCCAGTGGCGGCGATAGTGCTCCACCCATCCAGCGATCTCCTGGAGCGGGCGCGCCTCTAGGCGGCAGGGTCTCCATTGCGCTTCGCGTCCGCGTGTGATCAGGCCGGCGTGCTCGAGGACTTTCAGATGCCTCGATATGGCGGGCATGCTGATGTTGAACGGTGCGGCAAGCTCACTGACGGACGTTTCACCGGAGGCGAGACGGGCGAGGATGGCGCGCCGTGTCGGATCGGCGAGTGCGGCGAAAGTCGTGCTGAGCGAATCGGGTGGCATCTATTTAACTAATATGTTAATTAACAGATTAGTTAAATATAGCAAAACGGAGAAAATTCGTCAAGGAAACTTTCGTTTCAGGAGAGCGTGTTCACTGCTTAACGGCAATTTAAGGATAGCGGGAGCGTTGCGGGAGCCGCCGGCAAGCGAGAGTGCGGCGTGGTTCCCCATACGCAAGGTAGTCGAGCGAGTAGAGGCACTTAGGACGGGCAGCAACGATATCATGCGAGCTGCATTCGCATGTGACTGAGTAGATGTACTCTGAACCATGGCTCGCGCTCGCGTGTGATTGATCCGTTCACAGGGGAGCAAGTGTGGTCATCGAAGATGGGCATCGGCTTGCCTGACAGGTCTGGTGGCGTGTTGTACGCATTGACTCACGACGGAGTGCTCTTCGCCTCCCGACTCAAATCGTATCCCACGCGTCGCGCAGGCGCTGCCAGGTGACGTGTAGTTCCTCGGGGAGGACACGGGTTTCGGCAAGCGTAGACATGAAGTTAGCGTCGCCGGTCCAGCGCGGAACAAGGTGCATGTGGATGTGACCGGCGATTCCGGCGCCGGCGCACGTGCCAATGTTCATGCCGAGGTTGATGCCTTCGGCGCGGTAGACGCGGCGGAGGAGAGCTTCGCAGTGGCGCGTGAGCGAGAAGAGCTCGGCGGCGGTTTCGGGGGATGCGTCTTCCAGCGTGGCGACGTGCTCATAAGGCACAACCATCAGGTGGCCACTATTGTAAGGAAAGAAGTTTAGAATGACGAAGTTATGGCTGGCGCGGTGAACAATTAGACTTTTCTCGTCATCGCTTTCGGCGGGCTTGGTGCAGAATATGCAGCCCTCGGAGGGCTTGGCGGAGCTAATGTACTGGTAGCGCCAGGGAGTCCAGAGGTAGTCCACTATTCCTGGGGCGCGGCGGTGGTTGCCGCCGGGACGGACTCGTCACCGTTAACGAGATCCTTCAACTCCTTGCTGGGCTTGAAGTAGGGGATTCGTTTGGCGGGGACTTCCACGCGGGCGCCGGTTTTGGGATTGCGGCCGATGCGGGCTTGACGCTGGCGGGTGCGGAAACTGCCGAAACCACGGATTTCGATTTTGTCATTGCCGCGCAGGGAGCGGACAACGGAGTCGAAGATGGCCTCGACAATCACTTCGGAATCTTTGCGCGTCATTTCCACGACACGGGAAACTTCTTCGATTAAGTCCGCTTTTGTCATTCGCCCATATCTCCTCGGTGACGCCTCTGATGCGTCATGAAACCTTCATCCTAGCATGGCGCGGAGCGCGCGACCGCGCAACGGCCAAGTCATCGATCTTCCTGATTCCCTTTGAGATGGATCACTTCCTCAATGGTCATTGTGGCAGCGGCGGCCTGCCGTTGGTAATCCTCCAGCCGGATGCGCTCCTCATCGGCGGCAACGGCGCGGAGGCTGAGTCCGATTTTCTTATCGGCCTCGATCATCTTGATGATTTTGAAGTCGTGTTCGGAGCCGGCGGGAAGGGCGGGCTCGTCCTTATCCTGGGGATTGAAACCTGGGATTTCGGAGTTGTGGCAGAGTCCTTCCACGCCGGGAGCCAGTTCGACGAAGACGCCAAAGCTGGCAGAGCGGAGAACCTTGCCGCGGGCAATATCGCCGGGCATGTGGGCATGGAAGAACGACTCCCAGGCGTCTGGCTGCAACTGCTTGACACCCAGTGAGAGGCGGCGTTCCTTGGCCTCGATGTTGAGGATGACGGCCTGCGCGATCTGGCCTTTCTTGAGGAGTTCGGAAGGATGCTTGATGCGCTTGGTCCACGATAGATCGCTGATGTGGACGAGGCCGTCGATGCCTTCTTCGATTTCGAGAAAGACGCCGAAGTCGGTCAGTTTGCGCACGCGTCCTTCGACGACGCTGCCGACGGAGTAGCGCTGGTCGATGGTGGTCCAGGGATCGGCTTCGAGCTGTTTGATGCCAAGCGAGATACGGTGGCTGGAGGGCTTGACCTCAAGTATGACGGCTTCGACTTCGTCGCCCTGGCGGCAAACCTTGGAGGGATGCTTCATGCGGCGCGACCAGGTCATCTCGGAGATGTGGATGAGACCTTCGACGCCGGGTTCGAGTTCGATGAAAGCGCCATAGTCGGTGACGCTGACGACGCGGCCGATCACTTTCGCGCCGATGGGATAACGCTCGGGGACTGTTTCCCAGGGATCGGAGTTGATTTGCTTGATGCCGAGGGAGATGCGCTCCTTGGCCCTGTCGAACTTCAGCACGCGGACGGAGATGGTTTCGCCGACCTGGATCATCTCGGAAGGATGGCGGATGCGGCCATAGCTCATGTCGGAGATGTGGAGGAGACCGTCGATGCCGCCGAGATCGATGAATGCACCGTATTCGGTGAGGCTCTTGACGACACCGGTGACGATGGCGCCTTCCTGGAGGTGATCGAGTGTTTGCGACTTACGCGCGACGAGATCCTCTTCCAGAGCGGCTTTGCGCGAGACGACGATATTGCCGCGGCGGCGATTGAGCTTGACGATTTTGACGGCGATGTCCTGACCAAGGAAGGCGTCGAGATTGTGGGAAGGACGAATGTCGATTTGCGAGCCAGGCATGAAAGCGAGGACGCCGACATCGACGGTGAGACCGCCTTTGGTACGGCTCATGACGCGGCCGGAAACGATGAGGCCATCACGCGCGGCGGTTTCGAGAATATCCCAGGCATGGAGGCGGGAAGCCTTGCGATGACTGAGCATGACGTAGCCTTCGACGGGCGGTGCGTGGCGATCGATCATGACCTCGATGGCATCGCCGGGACTAACCGAGACTGTGCCGTCGGGATTTTGAAATTCTTCGAGAGGGATGAGGCCTTCGGACTTATAGCCGAAGTCGACTATCACATCATTGGCGGTGATGGAGAGAACGTGGCCTTGCAGAACTTCGCCTTCAGAGGGAGGAGCGAAGTGGCTGTAGTCGTCGAGCAGGTGCTCGTATTCTTCGAGAGCTTGGGCAAAGCTCTCGGACTCATCCTGGGAAGGCTCTGAAAGTTCCGACTCCGGCGCAGGGTTCTTAGGTACGGGAACGCCGGGGAATTGATTTTCCTTACTAGGCATTTCCAAATCTCCAACCGATTTTTCGCCAACGGAGAGGGTGGGCCGCCCAGCCCCCGTTCATGACCCGGAACGAAATCAAGATAGAACGACAAACCGTTGATAGATCGGTACTTCAGAACTATAGCGGAGGGTGTATCTGAAGTCAACCAGGGGAGACGACAGGGCGAATTAGCCGCGAACAAACGCCAATAAATCTGGATAAGGTATCAATGCGCCCCCTTGGCATGAGACACAGCAACATCTCGAGAGCGTACATTCCTTTTGTGGTGTCTCGTCATTTTCTGGGTTCGGAGATCCAGACGAGCTCGAAGGTGTGAGGAGATTGCTCGGGGAAGGGGGTGAAGCGGCCGTGGCGGCGGTTGGCGGCTTCGGAGGGGTCGACTGGGGGTGGGTCGAAGTCCTTGCGGAGATCGGGTTCGGGAGGTCCGGAAGGTTCGGAAGTTTCGGTGGCTTCGATGGCTTCGTTGGCGGGCGGTGGTTGTTTGTTTTCAACGGGGATTGGCTTTGTTTCGTCAAAAAAAGGGTTGGGAGCGAGGCGTTGTTTGCGCACGGCGAGGAGTTGTTTGAGCGTGCGGTCGTAGGCGCGCGAGAGGCCTGCTTCGTAGCGGGAGAGCTTGGTGAAGGCGTCCTCGCGGCCGGCGAAGGAGAGGGCGAGGGCGGTGTTGATGGATTCGTGGGCGTCGGATTGGGAGAAATCGGGGATGCCGATGTCGAGGAAACCGGTCTCGATGCGGACGCAGCGTTTGAGGCGGATTTTGAGCGAGGCCAGCTCTTCGACGAGCGAGGCTTCGTATTCGGTTGCGGGGCTCCAGGAGTCGAGGAAGGACTGGAGGGTGGCGGGGAACAGAGTGCGGTCTTCGCCGAGGGCGGTGATGTCCTTGGAGGTGGTGACGGCGTTGCGGCAGGAGCGGGCCTTG
>DASRHX010000994.1:0-2856 GCA_035650295.1 Bryobacteraceae bacterium
CCACTAGCGAACGGGGAACGGCTTGACTGCGGCATCTTTTTCCTCCCACGGGTGAACCCAGCCGTCGCGGTCCACTCGGCCGCGAATCGGGTGGACTGGATCTTTGATTTCTTCGTCATAGCTGACGGCGCCGGGCTGCGGCTCGCCGTTGAGGATCGATTGCAGACTGAGGTAGTTAGTATGTCCCCACATCCCGTGTTCGCGGCGCAGGCTGTCGTGGTGGATTCCCAGGTTGACAACCCGATCGTCCAATTGATAGTGCTTCGGGCCGTGATAGACGGCCCGTTCGGCGACTTGTACGACTTTGAGCTTGCCAAGCTCGTTGTCGGCCACCTCGCCGGCCGCACACAAGGACAGGTAGCCTTTCTCCGTGACGTGGATCGAATCGGCATCCTCGTATAGCACCTGTCGGTAGCCGGCTTTCAGCCGCAACTCTCGCATGCGCTCGCGAGCGTAGGACGTGGTGTAGGCTGCTATCGCCGGGAAATTGTCCGGCTTCTCTCCTGACTCTTCTAGTCGCTGGACGTGGCCGGCAACGCAACGGTACACTTCCAGCTTTTTGGTTACCCGTGAAAACATCAAAAACCGCCCCCACGGTTTCGGGGCGCACACTGTCGGCAACAGGCACCAACGATGCGAACGTTGGGAAAATTTGCCGTGAAGGCTATTCGCGAGGAGCTTACACAAACGGCCGATGAGAGAGTTTTTCTTGTCCTGGTAAGTTTTACGCATTTCCCACACTGAATGCACAAAAGAACCAAATGGGCGGTCTGCGACGTACCATTGACACTGATAAACGTGCTTGACATCTCCATGTTGAATCGCCCTTTTTAGCTCGGGGCCACAAAGGACCGCGTCGAACCGCCCGCGTTTCCAAACAGTCTCTTCTTTGCCCTTGATTGGCCACGGCTCGTTGCCCGCGTCGATCCGCACGCTGGCGACGGCGCATTGGCCCGCGAGCCGTTCAAGTACCGATTCGCGGCGAGGGTTTAGCTCGGTACAGAGGTATCGGACGGGGAAAACGTTGTCGCGCATGACGGCGGGGTAGGCTCCGGTGAGATCAAGATGATATACCGGCCCGGCCGGGAGCGTAGGTAGCCCAGGGTTAAGTCCAACCATTGGCTCAAGCCCCTGAATCCCGGCTCCGATAACGGAACCTCGATAATAGACCTCACACCTTCCTCCGACATAGGCCGCTCTTTCAAGTCGCTTAACGTCAGGGTCATCGTCTGTTGTAATTTGGGTGACCATGCATCGGTGGCGAAAGAGAGCCATTGACTGAGCAGCGCAGGTCCAGCGAAGATTTCCCAGATCTTCCGCTTTGACGAAGCGCAATAGGGACAGAACGGATCGCTGCACAACTTCAGTTCTTCGTTGAAGCCAATCAAGCCATGTCCGATCGTCTGATAGCTCACCAGGCATTCCAGGTATTCCGATTTCGTACTCATTAGAAAGATCCTCCATACTCGTTGGGAGCCAGTTCATTACGTCGAGAAACACGATCGACGCGCCGGAGCGCGTGTAGCACTTGACCACGGTCGGCGGGTCAGAATCGACCAGAACGCCGCCGGTCGGCGGGTCGCCAGTCTTTAGGGCGTCCGTTTTGACTTTCCTTGTGCGTGGATGAGCCAAGCTGAGTTCGCCAGAAGCAAGCAACTCCCACAGGCGAAGCGTCGATAGGTTGCGTCCGGCATTGTGGGACCAAACCCAAAGGCTATTTCGCTGAGTGCATTTGGACAGGAGCCAGTTCCAGAATGCGTTTCGATCCAAGAATTCAGCGTGGTCTTCCCTAGAGACAGAATCGCCGTCAAACCGGCAATAGCGCGCTGAACTGAAGGCAAACCTGTGGACCGTAAGTTTTGGCAGTGTTTCAGACGGGACCGCAACGCCCGCCGTGTCGAAGCACAGGTGATGACGGGGAATTCTGTTTTTATGGTTGAACCTCATGTGGCGCCTCATGCTACTACCCTCTCAACGGCGAGAAAGTCGATGTTGCCAACGTCGAATTCGGCGGATTCGATGTACCCGCCGTAAAGCGGCTTTGCTGCGCCTTGCTGCGCCCGCAGCATGTCTACGGCGCGTTGCCTCACTTCCTCCGGTGTCAATTGCGACGGGCTGTCGATCCGCATAGTGATCACTTGGTCACAATTGCCCGAAGCGTAGCAGATGTTAACGTCCACCCAGTAAGCCAGGCCGCGCCCGGCGGCGTCTCGCTGCGGCGTCTGGCCTATGGGTATCCTCTGGCCGGCAAGGGTGACATCTGCCGCGTTGCCGGCTTCCCACGCCCGGCGACCGTGCCGAACGGCGGCTTCGAGCGACTGGATCGATTCCAGCGGCGCCCGCTCGCGCAGCGCTTCTCTAGCTTGGTAATCGGTGTAGCCGTGTTCAAGCAACCACGCGACGTAGACGTTCGACCCGCCGGCCTGCAAATCAGCCAGTGGCATTCCGCTTGCCCTCCTGTGGGTTGTCATGGCGCCGTTCGTCCTTCGATAACTGATCGAGGACAAACTTGATTGCCTTGGCGGCGTTTTCGTAGTAGCGGCGCTGTTCCAGGTAGTGATCGCTCGGATCGAGATGGTACGAGCGCTTCGATTGCTCGGCGCCACGGTTGAACATCGACCCCATTTCCGCGAGGAACTGGCGCATCTCGTGGTAATGGAGATGGGTAAACGAAGGAAGAAGCGGGGCGCGCTTCCAACGGGTCCGTTTGGCTGGCACGGTGTCACTCCCAAAAGAGAGCGGGGGGCCGAAGCCCCCCGCAAGATCAGGTGTCGTAAGAGCCGCGAGCGGTGTGGTCCACCACCTTTTCAGGTGAAGGGGGCGGCGGGGGCGGTTGGACCAGCCGGACGTAGTTTT
>DASRHX010000995.1:0-22384 GCA_035650295.1 Bryobacteraceae bacterium
AGGTTCGACAGCTACACCGAACCATGTCCGACGCGTACCGCATCGCCGCCGGCGCAGGGCTTGTTCAAGCCGGCAATGGGATCGCCGGGCTTGCCGGCTTTTGCGTCGATCTTCGCCAGCGAATTCTTGGAGCGCACCGGCACCCAAATCGATTCGGCTAAGAGGCTGCGGCCCGGCTTGCCGCCAATATCGAGATCATCTTCGCTTTTCAGGCGAGAGAAGGGAATTTGCACGCCGGGCGTCTTCACGCCTTGCAGTGGTGCGGCGGGCGGTTTACCTTGTTTCTTGGAGGTGGCCATTTCGGCGGATACCGGTACTAGCGTCAGCAGGGACACGCAAGTAAACACAGAGACCAGTCTGAAATAAGAGGAACGCATCGAACCGTCCTGAAGAAGATTGAAGCGTGACAGGCGCTACCGGTGTCGCATGCGCGGAAAGGTGGGGCGTCGAGGCCCGGACACTCTCAGTATAGTGGCGAGCGCTATGGCCGCGAAACAGTGAATTTGCATACCCCCGATTACAAT
This sequence comes from Bryobacteraceae bacterium, assembly GCA_035650295.1. GTDB lineage: Bacteria > Acidobacteriota > Terriglobia > Bryobacterales > Bryobacteraceae > JAFLBB01. The sequence goes on from DASRHX010000995.1 coordinate 525, forward strand.
CGCTGATGGGTCGGGCGCTCCGCGCGCTGCGCGAATGGGCGCCAGTGAGCATGCTACACTCGGGTCACTTGACTCTGCTTGGCAGAGGGCGGACGGAGCACCTGTGGCTTCACACGGTGCAAATCCCCATCCTGCGGCTGGCAGGATTCCTCGCACTTCTCGCCTTCGTGTTCTTCGAGAACATCGCGGGCGGAGCTCACGCCGCGCGTCCCGGCCTGTTGTGGTTCGCCACCGCTACCCTTCTCTATTGCGCAGTTTCTTCGGTGGTGCTGCGGCGGCTATTTGGCAGGACCGGCAAGCTTCATCTCGGGCACGTGTTTCTCACTCTCGATATCTTCATTTGGGTTCTTGCAATCTATTTCACGGGAGCTGAGAAGAGCTGGTTCCTTCCGCTGCTGCTGCTGCGTAGTGCCGATCAGATGGGATCGGGGTATCGCAGCGTGCACTGGTACGGGCACGTCGCAACGGCAGGCTACCTGGCGCTTCTAGGCTATCTCGCATTGTGGGAAAAGCGGCCGCTCGTGTGGCAGGTGGAAGGCCTGAAGGTTGCCGGCATCTATGTACTGAACGGGTATCTTGCCTCTTGCGCGCGCGCGGCCGAAGCTATCCGCAACCGGTTCCGCGAGGCCCGCGAAAAAGCCGAACAAGCCAACCTTGCCAAAAGCGAATTTCTGGCCGCGATGAGCCATGAGATTCGCACTCCGCTGAACGGGATGATGGCGACCTCGGAATTGCTGCTGGAAACGGAGCTGACTGACACCCAGCGCGAGTATGTCCGATTGAGCCGCCAGTGCGGCGTGGAACTGGTGGAGTTGGTGAACGGCCTGCTCGATTTGTCGAAAATAGAGGCTCGGGGCATCGCCATCACGCCGTCCGACATCGAATTGCGCGGCCTGTTGGCGGACATTCTCGAACTAGCCCGCACCGTCGCCAGAAGCAAACAAATCCAGCTGTGGAGTAAGTTCGAAGCCGACGTGCCGCCGTCGGTAAGAACGGATCGCGGTAATCTTCGGCGCGTGCTGCTGAACCTGGTACTGAACGCGGTGAAGTACACCTCCAGCGGGCACGTGGAGGTTCGCATTGCCTCGCCGCGCGGCGCCGGCGGCGAGATGCAACTGCACATCGAAGTGATCGACACCGGTATCGGCATCCCGCACGAGGCGCGCAGCCACATCTTCGAGCCGTATTACCGCGCGCCTGGATCGGGCGTCGAGATTCGCGAGGGTACCGGATTGGGTTTGACGATTTCGAAGAGACTCGTTGAGGCAATGGGCGGCCGCATCGGTTTTCACAGCGCACCAGGAGAGGGCACTACATTCTGGTTCGATCTGCCCGTCGAGCGGTCGCAATCAGGCGAAAAGACGGCGGCTGATCCGCCCAACGATCCGCAAGGCGAGTTCGATACGGCGGGTAAGCTGCTACTCGTGGTGGAAGACGAGCCGGTCAGCCGCAGAGTTCTGGTGCGCATACTCGAATCGCTTGGCTATCAGGTTCACGCCGTCTCGAACGGCGACGAGGCCGTGACTACGGCGTCGCAGACCTGCTATTCGCTGATCTTCATGGACCGCCGGATGCCGGGTATGGATGGGCTGGAAGCCACGCGCCGCATACGTCAGGCCGAAGGCAGCCAGCGCCACACGCCGATCATTGCCTTGACCGCCGACACGACTCAGGAAGATATCAAGCAATGCCTCGATGCCGGTACGGACGAGTTCATGAGCAAGCCGGTGGCAAAGCAGGAGTTGATCGCGGTGATGCGCCGCATCTTTCCGGCACAACCACGCGCTTCGGCGGCCGCCGGAGGCTGAGGAATCGGCGCGGGATGCCAGCGCTGCGCGATTGACGGACGCTTGACCCTCGTTCGGTTTCTCCCACGACGCATTTGGTTTAGCTCGTCCCTAGGCCCCATTCGTCTCGCTCCGTTTCGCGATCGCTCCGTACTCGGCGGTCTCCGGCTGGCTAGCGTCAAGACGATAGCCAAGGGCGGTAAGAATGACCCGGTGGGTGACGCCGGGCGATCCGGACAAGAGCCTGCTCGTCGAAGCCGTCCGGCATACACATCCAATATTCAAGATGCTGATGGGTGGCAAGCTGAAGGACGACGAGATTAAGACGCTGGAGGCCTAGGTGAAAGCGGGGGCCGCATGGCCAAAATCGGCCGCGTCGGTACAAGGCGCAGTCGACTCCTGCAAATATGTGATTTCGACTGAACGCCGTAACTTTTGGTCCCTCCAGCCGCTTAGTGCCGTAACTCCGCCGGCGGTGAAGGAGACGAAATGACCATCGCAGAGCCTATTACCGTCGTTTCGGGGCTGCCTCGGTCGGGAACTTCGCTAATGATGCAGATGCTCGCGGCCGGAGGGCTACCGGTATTGAGCGACGGCTTGCGCTCACCCGACGAAGACAACCCGAGAGGCTATTTCGAACTCGAAGCGGTGAAGCACACGACCCAGGACGCGTCATGGCTGCGCGACGCGCCGGGCAGGGCCGTGAAGATCATCCACGTTTTGCTGAAGGATCTTCCGGCGGCACAGAGCTACCAAGTGATCTTCATGCGCCGGTCGATTGACGAGGTCCTGCGCTCGCAACGAGTGATGATCGAACGTCGTGCGCGGCCAAGCCTTTCCATTGCGGGCGACCGGTTGGCTGAGACATTCCTGCGACAGTTGGTGCAAGTTCACGCCTGGTTGGATACGCAGCCGAACATTCGCACAATCGAGGTTGAGTATCATGCGTGCGTGCGGGAGCCTCTCGCGGTGGCCACACAGGTGCAGTCGTTTTTGGGATGCAAGCTTAATCTAGATGCCATGGCCGGCGTGGTCGAGCCGAGCCTGCACCGTCAGCGATGATGGGCTCGCAAATGATGTGGTAGGCGCGACAGGGCTCGAACCTGTAACCCTCAGCTTCGAAGGCTGATGCTCTATCCAATTGCGCTACGCGCCCACGAACCTTTTCAGCATAGCAACCGCAGTCATGGCCGCGCCGCGGGCGGAGCGGGTGGCGCCCCCGGCACAGCGCCGGGAGGCCGTGGCACAGCCGGTATGGCGGAACCAGCGGGAGCGGCCTTTTGCAACTTCGCGAAGTCGGCGCCGGTGACGATGTAATACCAGTCGGCAAACTTTGCATCGAGCGCTTTCGCGCGCGCTTCAGTTTCCGGATTGCGCGAGCTGACGGTGACGAACAGAAAGCGGTCGTCGCCGGACTTGGCCGCTGCAGCCGGTGAAGTTTGGCCCGTGTCACCATCAATGCCCGAACTGGCTAACTCGCCAAAGCGCAGCGTGTAGACGAATCCCTGCTTCGTTTCGACCACCACTTCACCCGCGTTGGCGAGCAACTGTCCCGTGGGAAGCACGAAGAAGCCTCGCGCCCGCAGGCTCATGACGGTTTCGAGCGACAGCGTCAGCTTACGTTCACGCAATTGATCGGCGAGCAGCTTCGGTTTAGCGCGCGCTCCGGCGACGCGCAGGCCGGAGAGCGTTTGGGCAGCAGTCTTTGCGGCTGCATCCCAGTTCTCGCCGTTCGGCACCATGACGCGCCGGCGGAGGTTGGCGAGCGTGCCCGCAAGCTCGTCAATCGTGTAGCTGTTGACGGTGAGCTTGGTGATGTCGTTCACTCCGACCTTCAGCAGATCGGCTTCGACCCAATCTTCAAACCGCGCCGAGGGATCGGCGGTCGTCTTCACAAGATAGATGCGCTTTTGGCCAGGCAGGCGTGCATACCGGTAGCCTGGTTTTCCAGGCGGAATTGCGCCCAAAACAAGTTCGCCAAGTTTTGTTCCATGACTGTCGAGCAGTGTCACACGCTTGCCGCGGCCGGTCAGGCTTGCGTTCTTCTGGTCGAGCGGATCGATAACGCCGTACTGCGCCTGATCTTCCCAGCGGTCGCTCGAAACCGAATCCTTTTTCAGGCCAACCAGCGCGCCGGCGGTTTGCGCGAGACGGTCGCGGGCTTCCGCCGGATAGTCGCCGTGCGAGGCGAGCACCCAACGGCCCTTGCGCAGCTCGACCTTCAGCGGACGCGCCACGGCTTGTTCGGCGTTGTAGTCGACAATCTCGATGGATTGTACGGCGCTCGCGTCGGTGAGGGCGGGGAAGAGGTCCTCGCCCTGATCGCTGAAGATCGCGGTGCTGTATCCCTCCGGCTGCACGCGCGCGGCGACGAGGCTGAGCACGGCAGCCATGGCGACGAAGGCCAGTGTCACAACCCACTGGTTCCTCATGCGGCGCCTCCTTCGACGGGCGGTTGCGGGCGCAAAAGGCGTTCCGGCGCGATGCGCATTCTCTCTCGCCGCAGCTTGCGCAGGCTGATGAACAGGAAGAGCACGAACGCGGGAACCGGCGGAAGGCCGACAGCGAGCACCTTGATCGTGTTCTGAATCTGGCGGACGCTCGATTCCATACCCGCGCGTGCGTCTTCCACCTGTCGCTCGCGCTCGTCCTGAATGTTCTGCCGCGCCACTTGCAGTCGGCGATTCTCGGCCGTTTGCAGATTGGAGATCATAATCTGCTTGGCCTGGTCGTCGAGATCGGGGCGCGCGCGGACGGCTTCGACGGCGGCATCCAGTCGCGCCTGCGCCTCCTGCAGACGGCGCTCCGCAAGGACGGCCGCGTTGCGCGAATCCTCGGCGCGCTTCTCCTCGTAGACACGCGTGCGCGCTTCCACCAGTTCGAGGGTGCGGTGCCTCGGGCGGCGCTTGCGCAGCGCGATGAAGCTCGGCTCGCCGGAGAGTTCGTCGATCGCGTTTAACACGAAGGTGACGTTGTCGAGGTTTAAGGACTCGATGCCGCGGCGTCGCAGCTCGAAGAACTCCTCTCCCATCACGTCAACGTCGGCCACCACAATCGCATTCACATGGGGTGCCTTCACGCGATAAGCGAGCACATGTTCGCCCTTGTCCGGTGTGTGCGGCTGCCCGCGCATGATACTGCGGCCGAACATGTTGGTATCGACCAACTGGTTCCACCGGATGACGCCGGAACTCTTGCCCGTGGTGAGCAACGGAACCGCCGATTCGTTGCGCGCCTTCAACTCTCCCGGATAGAGCAGCACGAGTTCCTGTAGTCCATCGGTGACCGCCTCTTTTTTCTGAAAGGGCATCGCTGCCCCGCTGCCCGCGCCGACGAACACGACTTCCGGCGGCAGTGCGCCCATTTGTGGATGCGGATTGTACTTATCCCACGCGATTCGGTCAGGCTGCCATTCGACGCCCAACGCGGCCATCAGCGGCCGCACGTCAACGGCGGTTTCCGGTGCGCCGGCGGAGAGATTGATATTGAACGCCGTGAGTGGATCGACGAGCACGAACACTGGCTTGCCCGCTTTCACATACGCCGTGAGCCGCGCCACCTGATCGGCCGTGAGCGTCGTAGGATGCGCGGCGACGAGTACGTCAAGGTTTGCCGGATAATCCGTATCGGGCGCCACCTGCGTGACTTCATACTGCTTGCGCAACTCCTGCACGATGGACCAATCCTGCGCGTTCTGCCGCGTTTGGAAGTCGAAGCCCCCAAACAATTTCGCGCCGGTCTGTAGAATGCCTACTCTCTTGCGCGCGGCCCGCGAGACGACACGCACGCTGCGCATCAGTTCATACTCAACGGGCAGTCCGCGATCGAAGAAGGGGATAACGAACTCCTCGCTGCCGCATGTGAAGACGAGGCCAAGGAAGATTTCGTTGATCGACGAGGCGCTCTCTTCGGTTACCGGCACGCGGAACGGCTGGATGCCATAGCGCTCGCGGACTTCGCGCGCCTCTGGCGAATACTTCACCGTGTCGACAATGCGCGGTTCAATACGATCCCGTCCGGCGGCGGCGAATTCGCGCAGGTAGTTGATGAGGTTCGCGCGCGCGTCGACGTAGCTGCGAGGCACCTCCGGACTGAGGTACGCCTGAATCAGCACCGGCTTCTTTGGGTCGAGACCTTGCAGCAGTTTCACGGTGCCGGGAGCGAGCGAGTGGATCTGTTCGCTGGTGACGTCCATGCGCGAGCCAAGGCGGGCGGCGATGAGCGTGACAGCTCCGGCGGCGACGAGCAAAGCAATAGTGCGCGCGGCGTAGTGGCGTCCCAAAGCGGAAGTTCGCCAACGGCGCCGCTCGGTCAATCGCACGCAGAGATAGAGTACGGCGGCCGCGAGCAGAACGAAGTAGGCAATGGGACCGGCGGACACGACGCCGGCCGAAAAATCGCGAAACTGTTCCGGCACGGAGAGCTGTTCGAAGATGCGCTGCCACGGTCTCTGCACAACCGCGCCTGCATATCGGAACATTACCGGGCCCGCGCACAGCGCCGCGCCGGCGATGAAGGCCACCGTCAAATTCTCAGTTGCCTGCGAGGCGAGCAACCCAAGTGGCAGCAGCGCCGCGCCCATCAACCAATAGCCGAAATAGGTGGAGACGATCAAGCCTGGGTCCGGTGAGCCGAGCCAACTGAGCACGACGACGTGGCTCAGAGAGAAGACCAGAGCGACCGTGTAGATACCGAGCGCGGCGGCGTATTTGCCGAGGATGATTTCCAGGCCGCTTGCGGGCAAGGTAAGCAGTAGCTCCTCGGTTCCCTGTTTGCGTTCTTCGGCCCATAGGCCCATCGTGATTGAGGGAATGAGGAAGATGAGCAGGTAGGGGAACCAGGCGTTAAGCGGGTCGAGGTTGGCGAGATTGCTAAGGAAAAATCGCTCCTGCCAGAATGCTGCCACCGCGCTGACAAAGACAAAGAGCGTGATGAAGACGTAGCCCGCTGGCGATCCGAAGTAGGAAGAGAATTCGCGCCGGGCGACAGCGCGCACCACATGCAACCGCATCAGGCACTCGCTCCCGTCAGGCGATAGAAGGCGGCATCCATACCTTCACCAGCCGAGAGTTCAGCAGGCTCGCCATCGAAGACGACGCGGCCGGCATTGATTAGGATCGCGCGCCCCGCGACCGCCTCAACCTCCTGCAGAATGTGCGTCGACAGCAGAATTGTTTTCGTCTGGCCGAGTTCGCGAATGAGGCTGCGTACGTCGCGGATCTGATTCGGATCGAGACCCGTGGTGGGCTCATCCATGATGAGCACGTCCGGCTCATGCAGCAACACTTGAGCCATGCCGGCGCGCTGACGATAACCTTTCGACAACTTGCTGATCGATTTCTCAAGCACCTCGTGTAACGCGCACAGCTCGACGACAGCGTCGATGCGCGCACGCAGCCGCGTGCTCGACATGCCCCGCGCCTGGCCAAAAAAGCGCAGCAGGCTGAGCGGCGTCATCTCCGGATAGAGAGGTCCATTCTCGGGCAGGTAGCCCAGCCGCGCAACCGCGTCTTCCCGCGCGGTGAGGACATCGAACCCGGCAATGCGCGCCGTGCCCTCGCTCGGGGCCAGGTAGCCGGTAAGCATCTTCATCGTTGTCGACTTGCCAGCGCCGTTCGGCCCCAGGAAGGCCACCACCTGGCCTCGGGGAATGGAAAAGGTGACGTCTCGCGTGGCGGCAAAGTCGCCGTAATACTTGCTGAGGCCGATGGCCTCGATCATTGCCTCGCTCATATTGTCAGAATCCGCCGTGTGCGATGCGCCCCCAGCACAGCGCACGGCTAACCTCAATTATAGCGGGACTGGCGGGGTCCGACCGCGGCGATCCGGCTTGTTGATATAGTCGGCACCATGATGCCGCGCTTGTTCGTGACTGGTTTGACGGTTGCCTGTTCGCTCGTCCTGGCCGAAGACTGGCCGCAGTGGCGCGGGTCGAACCGGACTGGCATTTCGCAGGAGAAAGGCCTGCTGCAAGAGTGGCCCAAAGAAGGCCCGAAACAACTGTGGCACGTGACTGGAATCGGCGATGGATATGGGGCTCCGGCCGTAGCGCGCGGACGCATCTATGTGCTGGCGAATCGCGGGATGGACGAGGAATTCGTCAAGGCGCTTTCGGCGGACGACGGCAAGACGCTGTGGACGACGAAGCTGGGCGCCGTGGGGAATCCCAATCAACAGCCGCCTTACCCCATGGCACGCTCGACCCCTTCAATCGATGGCGAGTTTCTCTACGCGTTCAGCTCCGATGGCGACCTCGCTTGCCTGGCGCTTGCCAGCGGCAAGATCGCATGGCAGAAGAACGTACGCAAAGAGTTCGGCGGCACGCCGGGCACTTGGGCGTATTCAGAATCGCCGCTGATCGATGGCGACACGGTCGTGGTCACGCCTGGAGGCGCCGACGCAACGATGCTTGCGTTGAATAAGAAGACGGGCGACCTGATTTGGAAGTCGGCCATTCCAGGAGGCGATAGGGCGGCTTACTCGTCGGTGATCGCGCACGAATCGGCCGGCCGGAAGCAATACATCCAGTTTCTAGACAAAGGTGTTGTCGGAGTCGATGCGAAGACCGGCAAATTCCTGTGGCGCTATACGCAAACCAGCGGCGGTCCGGCCAACATCGCCACGCCCATTGCGCGCGGCAACTATGTCTACAGCACAAACGCGAGGCGCTTCGGCGGAGGCCTGGTGCAGCTGACGGCAGTGAACGACGGCATAACGATGGAGCAGGTGTACTTCGAGCGCGACCTTCCGAACTCCCTCGGCGGACAGGTGTTGCTGGGCGATTTTATCTATGGCACGAATCCGGAAGGGCCCGTGGCGGCGGAATTCGCGACCGGCAAAATCCGTTGGCGTTCGGCCGATGGTGGGCCCGGCGCAATTCTCTATGCGGACGGCCGTCTGTACTGGCATCTCGAGTCGGGTGATGTGCTCCTGGCTGAAGCCACCCCCGATGCTTTCCGCGAAAAGGGCCGCTTTACGCCCGCCGATCAACCGAAGCGCCGCGATTCGCGTGAGCGCGCTTGGTCCTATCCAGTGGTGGCCGGCGGGAAGCTTTATATCCGCGACCTCGACCACTTGTGGTGCTACGACGTGCGGGCGAAGTGACGGCGCCTCCGGCGCTACCATATCTGTATGTCCTCCACGGCGCTTGAAACCCGTGTCTCCACATGCGCGCTGGATTGTCCGGACGCCTGTTCGCTACTGGTTACCATCGAGAATGGCCGCGCGACGAGACTGCGCGGAAACCCCGATCATCCCGTCACTCGCGGCTTCCTGTGCGGCAAAGTGGCGCAGTATCTGGAACGCCAATACAACCCCAATCGCTTGCGCTATCCGATGCGCCGCGTGGGTGAGAAAGGCGAGGGCCGGTTCGAACGCATCACGTGGGACGCCGCGCTCGACGAGATTGCCGAACGGCTGTCGGCCATCGCGCGCGAGTTCGGTCCCGAAGCCGTACTACCTTATAGCTACGGCGGATCGATGGGCCTGCTTCAAGGCAACGGCATGGACCGCCGCTTCTTCCACCGCTTCGGTGCCTCGCGTTTGGACCGCACCATTTGTTCCAGCGCCGGAACCAGCGGCCTCAACCAGACGCTGGGCTATCGCTACGGCACCGAGCCCGAGCAGTTCGCGAAATCGAAGCTGATTCTCGCCTGGGGTGCGAACATTCTCGGCACCAACGTGCATCTGTGGCCATTCATCGTTGAGGCTCGCCGCAACGGCGCGCGCTTCTACACGATCGACCCGGTGAAACAGCGCACGGGCCGCATGGCTGACAAGCATTTCTTTATAAACCCCGGTTCGGACCTTGCGCTCGCGCTTGGTTTGGCTCACGTCATCATCGGCGAGAACCTCCACGATGCCGATTACGTCTCCCGCTATACCGACAACTTCGACCGCCTCAAAGCAACGGCCGTGAAGTACACGCCGGAGCATACCGAAACGCTCACTGGCATTCCGCGTGAAGAGATTGTGGCGCTGGCTCGCGAGTACGCCACCACGCGGCCCGCCGCGATCCGCCTGAACTATGGCATCTCGCGCAGTGAACGTGGCGGGATGGCCTTCTCCGCTGTCGCGATGCTGCCCGCGCTCATTGGCTCGTGGAAAGAAGTAGGAGGCGGCTTGCAGGCGAGCGTCTCGCAGACGCATCGGTTCGACCGTGCCGCCATCGAGCGCGTCGACCTACAAATGAAGTCGCCGCTCGGCCGCGAAGCGCGGCTCGTCAATATGTCCACGCTCGGCCAGGCCCTCACTGAGCTCAACGATCCGCCGGTGAAATCGCTCTTCGTCTATTGCTCGAATCCCGCCGCTATCGCGCCCAATCAGAGCACCGTCCGCCGGGGCCTGAAGCGTGACGACTTGTTCACTGTCGTTCACGAACAGTTTCAGACCGACACCGCCGACTTCGCTGACATCCTGCTGCCAGCCACGACGTTTCTTGAACACACGGATCTTTATGGCGCCTACGGCCACTTGTATGCGCAGATGGCGCGGCCCGCGTTGGAGCCAGAAGGCGAGGCGCGTTCGAACGTGCAGGTCTTCCGCGCGCTGGCCCACCGCCTCGGATTTGAGGACCAGGCCTTCCGCGATACCGAAGACGACATGATCCGCACTGCACTTGCCAGCGGCCACGAATATCTGAAGGGCATCACGCTGGAGACGCTCGAGGCAAAGCACAGCATCCGCCTCAACGTCACTCCCAACAACGAGCCATTTCTGCCGTTTGCCAACGGCAATTTCGGCACGCCCAGCGGCAAGTGCGATCTTGCGCCCGAAGGCATGGACTATGAGCCGCCCATCGAATCGCGCCATGGCGACGCCTCGCTCGGTCGCCGCTTCCCACTCGAACTGGTTTCGCCGAAGAACGACGACAGCATGAACTCGACGTTCGGCTATCGCTCCTCGACTGACGCGCAAACGTCGCTTCTCTGGATGCACTCCGACGATGCTCGCGAACGCGCCATCGCCGATGGCGATCACGTGCGAATCTTTAACGAGCGCGGCAGCATGCGCCTCACCGCGAGTGTGAATGGCCATGTACGCCAGGGAACTGTGTCGGCGCCATCCGTACGCATGCCACGCATGTCGCCCGATGGCAGCTCCACCAACTTCCTCACCTCCGAACGGCTCACCGATATTGGCGCGGGAGCCACTTTCTACAGTTGTCTGGTACAAGTAGAGAGATGCGGAGACTAACCCTGCTGTTCGCCGCGGTCGTTGTTTTGTCCGCCGCCACCTCTTGTAAGCGCCCGCCCGCGAAGGTGGAAACGATTGAAGCCGAGCAGCCGGAGCTTGCCTCCGTCGTTAGCGCCGGAGACCCGGCTCACGCCGTACAGTTCGTTCAGGGTTTCTACGACATTGAACAGGGTGCCTGGCGTTGGACGCGCGGCAAATTTTCCATCACGCTGCAGGCTCCCGGTGGCGCCGCGCAAAAGGGAGCGACGCTCGAGCTGAAGTTTGTGTTACCCGGCGCGGTAATCCAAAAGACCGGCCCGGTGACGATGTCCGCCGTACTCGACGGCAACGCGCTTCCACCGGAAAAGTTTGAGAAGGAAGGCGCGCAGGTTCTTCGCCGGGAAATTCCACCCGCCATCTTCCGCGGTCCTTCGGTGAATGTCGAATTCACGCTCGACAAGTTCCTCGCCGCGGGTGCCGTCGAAGAGCGTGAACTGGGCGTCATTGTACAAACCGCCGCGCTCATGGCCAAGTGAGCGCCGGCGCCGCATGCACCGCTCCCGCTTCCTGATTCTCTGGCTGGTCGCATCGCTGTTCTGTCTCACCCTTTACTGGCCTGGCCTCAAAGCCTGGTTCCAGCAGGACGACTTCGCCTGGCTCAGTCTCGGAATGAACGTCCACACGGCACCCGAGTTGTGGAACGCACTCTTCGCGCCGAAAGCGCAAGGCACGATCCGCCCCTGGAGTGAACGCGCCTTTTTTATGGGCTTCTTTGCGCTCTTCGGACTCGACGCGCTTCCCTATCGCGCGCTCGTCTTTGCAACGCAACTGCTGAACCTCGCGTTGCTGATCTCCATTACGCGGCGCCTCACCGCGTCGTGGCTTGCCGCTGCCTTTGCTCCCATCTTCTGGGCTGCAAATGCTTCGCTCGGCCTCCCGATGAGCTGGACGTCAGCGTACAACCAGATCCTGTGCGCCACCTTCCTGCTCGGTGCGTTCTACTGCTTGCTGCGCTGGACTGAATCGGACTCGGCGCGCTGGTATGTGGCGCAGTGGGTTGTGTTTTTACTTGGCTTCGGAACGCTTGAGCTCAACGTCGTCTACCCCGTCATCGCAGCTGCCTACACCCTGCTCGCATCTCGCCGCCACTTCGCGCGCACAATACCGATGTTTGCCGCCTCCGCTGCGTATGCGCTGCTGCACCGATGGCTGGCGCCCCGCGCGCGCGAGGGTCCTTATGCCATGCATTTTGACTCTTCGATCTGGACGACTCTCGCCACCTATTGGAGCGATGCTTTTGGCGGCACCCGCCTTGCAGCGCTCGAAGTACCTCCGTGGCTGAGCGCTATCGGGCTCGCTGCGCCGTGGGTGCTCTCGCTCGGGCTGGGGACCTTTATCGTTTTCCGCCTGAGGAACCGCCAGTGGCTGGTCATCTGGCCGCTCGTCTGGTTCCTCGCCGTGATTGGCCCTGTGCTTCCCTTGCGCGATCATATCTCCAGCTACTACAACGCAATTCCGTCTCTCGGGCTGGCAATTCTGGGAGCCTGGGCATTTGCCGCCGCCTGGCGGGCCAACCTTCCCGGAAAAGCCGCCGCCGTGATCGCCGCGGCGATCTACCTATCCACCTCCTCCCCTGTCGCCCGCGCGATCGTATCCTATAACTTCGAACGCTCCCGCGCCGTTCGCGATCTGGTCCTGGGGGTTGCGCGGATACGCGAGTTACACCCCGGGAAGGTTATCTTATTAAATGGCGTCGGCACGGATCGCTTCTGGGCTGGCATCAACGACAAGCCCTTCCGGCTTCTCCCGGTCGGCGACGTGTGGTTGACGCCGGGCTCCGAGGATTCCATCCAGGCATTACCCGACCTCGGCGATGTTGGGGCATTCGTCTATCCCCCGGCCGCGACCCTACGTGCGCTACGCCAGAACCAGGCGGTGGTCTACGAAGCTAGTGGCCCGCGTCTCCGCAACATCACGCAAACCTATCAAAACATGGCACAACTGCGTCTGAAAGCTACCCTGCCGAGTCGGATTGACGCAGGCAACCCGGCATTTTCCGACCAGTTAGGCAAGGGGTGGTATGAGGCCGAGGGTGGCTATCGTTGGATGGGCAAACGTGCGGAAGTCCGGCTCGGGGCTCCCTCACGGCCCGGTTCACGGCTGCAAATTCAAGGATTTTGCCCCGCCTCGCAACTTTTAGCTGGCCCTTTGCATCTGAAGGTATTCATCGACAATAAGCCCAACCCTGCGGTGGTGGTGAATCGGGCGGATGAGGAATTTGTGTTCTTCTTTTTAGTGCCGGAGCAATTGAAAAATAACGACTTTATCGAAATCGTCCTGGAAGTGGATCGGACGGTTACACCGCCAGGTGACGGGCGGTCGTTGGGGCTGGCTTTCGGATCTTTCACACTTCGTACACCCTGATCTGGAAATGTTGATCCGATTAGCCCTCGCTTGTCGCTTGTAGGTGTATGGACGGTACCCTTTTGGGGTTGTCCATCGGTCGGTGACAGATATTAGGACTATTTTTTGAGAGGGAATTTGGTCTCCACAAACTGGATGTTAAGTTACAGGAACTGGAAACCTTAAAGATTTTTTTTCGTCCTTATCTGTTGCGACATAATGGTCGCCGACGAATCTGCCGATATGAACGTGACCGTACAGTAGAAGGCAGCAAAATCAGCCTCCTGTACATTTATGAGGAGAGCCCAGCGAGGGCTTATTGGACCCGCCAAAGAGGGTTTTGGCACATTGGTATTCAGATTGCTATCGTAGCATAGCCGCGTCGTGCTATCATCTGCGGTGGTCTGAGGAAAGCCTTATGATCCCCTCAATGGTTGAGGCAGAAAATTTTAGTGCGGACCGCTCAGAAATTGAAACTTTTCTGAGTTCGTATCGTCTACTAAATGTCGACAACGACAGAGTTTGAGAGTTTGAAGCAACCTAGCGACTCATAACCAGTTGCCGGGTGAAACAAAGATAGTTAGGAGAAGCAGCCATGACGAAAGTTGAATTGAACAAATACAAACAGATCCTGGAAGCCAAGAAGGCCGAATTGGCCCACGTCCTCCGGAACCGCGAAGCCATCGCGATCGAGAAGAGTCCCGACGCCTTGGACGAGGTGCAACATGCCGCGGAACGTGAGCTCGCTATTCGCAACCTAGACCGCGAATCCGGCTTGCTCCGCCAGGTAAAGCTTGCGCTCACGCGCATCGACGACGGTTCCTATGGAACTTGTCTCCATTGCGACGAAGAGATTAACCCCAAGCGGCTTGCCGCGGTACCCTGGGCGCCATTCTGTATCTCCTGCCAGGAGATGCACGACCGCCGTCAGGAAGAGGGCGAGAATACCGACGTATTCGACGACGCTCTGGCCGCCGCTTAATCCCGCATCTCCTTACTGATTGCCGGGGCTCCGCCTACGTGGCTGGAGCCCCTCTTTCATTCCTCGGACTGGTCTCAACCGCACCCGTATTCCGCTTTCCATTCGCCCAGCCGCCTCGCGGTCCCGTCGAAAGCTGTGGAACAAGTTTTCCCCGCAGCGGGTACAAAGTTCGCAGTGTGTAATCCGCTCCGTTCTTAAGCCAACCCCTGCCAACTGGCGCCGCAGGGCTTCCGCCAAGTCCAGCTTCGTCGTTCTATCCAGATCCGCACGCTCAGGAAATATCTGGCGAAATTCCTGTGCAACCTCAGCCCCTACTTCGAAACAACACGATCCGATGCCCGGTCCGATCGCCGCGCGGAGATCCTCGGGCTCCGATCCGAACTCCTCGCCCATTCTTCTCACCATGGCTGTCGCCAGAGCGAGCGCCGTTCCGCGCCATCCGCAATGTGCCGCCCCCACGGCGCGCCTGCGTTGATCCACCAGCAGAACCGGAAGGCAATCCGCTGTCCGGACGCGAATCCACAAACCAGGTTCGTTCGTCACCAGTGCATCGCCCTCGCGGGCGCGATGCATCGGCTCGTCGGCGCGCACGATGAGATCCGAATGTACTTGTTTCAGGTCGGCGCTTGCCTCCTCAGGTACCCATCCCTCGCTGAGGCGCGTGCCGAAGCCGTGTTCCAGCCACGGGAGCCGCTCCCACTCCGCGCACCGGTAGACGCTCGTTTCGTCCAGTCGAAAGTGCAAAGCCAGCCCTAGCCGATCCGCTGTGCAATGCGCGGGTCGATATTCACGAATTCCGGAGCCGGGTTCTGTGTCTGCGCAATCCTGATCTGCCGCTTGAACTCCTCGAGCATTGTTTCGTCCAGACGGACCTCGGTCGGCCGCTTCACCAAGGTCGTCATGCGATCGATTTTGTCCTGGAGCTTCATCAGGGCGTAGAAGAGGTTCTCGGGACGCGGCGGACAACCCGTGACGTAGACATCTACGGGAACGATTTTATCCACGCCTTGCAATACGGCGTATGTGTTAAACGGCCCGCCCACGCTGGAACAGGCTCCCATCGAAATGCACCATTTCGGATCGGGCATCTGATCCCAGATGCGCTTCAGAACGGGCGCCATTTTTAATGTCACCGTGCCCGCCACAATCATCAAGTCGCTTTGGCGTGGACTGGGGCGGAATACTTCGGCCCCGAAGCGGGCGATGTCGAATCGTGCCGTTGACGAGGCGATCATCTCAATCGCGCAACAGGCCAGCCCGAATGTGAGCGGCCACAGCGCCGACTTCCGCGCCCAATTGAACACGTAATCCACCGAAGTGGTGATGAAGTTCTGCTCGAACTGGTTCTGTAGCACCGCTGCAGACCTCTACGAGGGCTATGGTATCACTTGGCGTTTCGGTACCAGTCGAGCGTGCGGCGCAGGCCTTCTTCCAACGAGAATTGGGGTGCGTGGCCTAGCTCGGTTTCGGCCGCGAGCGTGTCGGCCTGCGAATCGCGTACATCGCCCGCGCGAGGCGGCCCATACTGCGCCGGAATCGACACGCCTTCGATCCGCTGCAGCGTCTCCCACACAAGATTGAGCGTGTAACGGTTGCCATTGCCTGCGTTAAACATGCGTCCACTCACTCCAGCCTTCGTCGACGCCTTCAGGCACAACTCGGCCACATCCTCCACGTAAGTGAAGTCGCGCGACTGCTCGCCGTCGCCGAACAGCGTCGGGGACCGCCGCTCTAACAGGCACTTCATGAAGATGGAAATGATGCCCGAGTATGGGCTGTTTGGATCCTGCCTCGGCCCATACACATTGAAGTAGCGCAGCGCCACGGTCTCCAACCCGAAACACGACGAGAACACGCTTGCGTAATACTCGCCCATCAGCTTCTGCGCCGCGTAAGGACTCATCGGGTGCGGTGCCATCGATTCGGTTTTCGGCAGTACCGCGGTGTCGCCGTAAGCAGACGACGATGCCGCATAGACGACGCGGCCCACTTTGCCGTCAGCGCAGGCGCGCAGCACTTCGAAGGTTCCGTTGATATTTACCTCGTGTGACGGAACCGGTTCTTCGATCGAACGTGGCACTGACGGGATCGCCGCCAGATGGAACAAGCGTGAAGCGCCTCGCACCACTGGCGCGATGGCCGCATAGTGGCGGATGTCCACGTTTTGAAAATCTACACGCTCGCGTACTTCATCCAGGTTCGACTCCTTGCCGGAAAGCAGCGTATCGATTACCGTCACTCTTGGCTCACCCGTGGACAACAGTGCTCGCACAAGCGCTGATCCGATGAATCCCGCGCCACCCGTCACTACGACATGGCTCATAGTTTTGCAATCTCTCCCTCGAGATACCGGAGCGATTCGTTGGCAATACGTTCGCCGCCCGGTTCAAATATGAATGCTTCCAGCGACACCCAGCCGGTGTACTTGCGCGCGGCCAGAGTCCGCAGCAGCGGTTTGAAATCGTAGTCGCCCGTGCCGCAATGCCCGCCGTCCAATTCGTTTACATGAATGTGGCGGATCTTGTCGTAATACTTCCCCACCACATCGGCGTGAGGCTCGGTCTCGTCCACCGCGTTGTGCGTGTCGAACATGGTTTGCACGGCGGGCGAGCCGATGCTGTCCATGATCTCTACCGCCTCGGCCGCCGTGTTCACGATGTTGCACTGATTTCGGCCCAGCGATTCGACCAGCATCGTCACCCCGCGTTCCTCAGCGTGCGGCGCGATTTCGGCGAATCCGTCGCGGAATCGTTTGGTGGCCTCTTTGAGCGAAACACCAGGCAACGCTTCGCGCTGCTTAGGCGAACCAAAAACCATCAGCCGCTTCCCGTTGTGGCCTTCGTCGATATCGGCGCACAGGTCCACCATGTCGTGGATGTGCCGCCAGCTTTTCTTGCGCAGAGCCTCGTCGTCCGTGGTAACGTGCAGGCCCTTGGGTGCGACCATCAGCCAGTGCAGGCCAACGAATTCCAGGCCCTCGTCGCGCATTATGCGTGACACCTCTTTGCGCCGCGCAGTCGTGAGTGTCGCCGGCTCCGGGGTCAAGGTGAATGGGGCGATCTCCAACCCCTCATAGCCTGCTTTTTTCACCGCCCGGCACACGTCGCTAAATTCCCAGTCGACGAAGCATTCATTACAAATCGCGTGACCAAACCGATAAGGCATGAACTTCTTAGTGTAGCGTTCCACGCGTGCTATCCTCACTGCCGAGATGAACCATTCGCGACTCATCCCCATCCTCTTCTTTGCTCCCGCGCTGCTGGCCCAGACTGCGGCCACGCTGCCCAGCGAGATCCCCGCGCAGTTCACACCGGTTACTTCGTCGTTTAACTTCACGCGGCGCGAGGTGATGATCCCCATGCGCGACGGCGTCAAGCTGTTCACCGTTGTCCTCGTTCCCAAAGTCGCGCGCAATGCGCCCATCCTGCTTACACGCACGCCGTACGACGCTAAGGCGCTCACCTCGCACAGTGAGAGCTCTCACTTGAGCTCCATTCTGCAGGGCTACGACAACGCGACCGACGTGATCGTCGACGGCGGCTACATCCGCGTTATCCAGGACGTACGCGGGAAGTATGGCTCCGAAGGCGACTACGTGATGAACCGCCCGCTGCGAGGTCCCCGCAATCCGACCGCCGTCGATCACTCCACAGACACCTACGACACCATCGACTGGCTTGTGAAAAACACGCCTGAATCCAACGGCAAAGTAGGAATCCTCGGTATCTCCTACGACGGCTTCCTTCCGCTGATGGCGCTCGTCAATCCTCATCCCGCTCTGAAGGTTTCTGTGCCCATGAATCCGATGGTCGATGGTTGGCGCGGCGACGACTGGTTCCACAACGGGGCCTTCCGCCAGACTATGCTTCCCTATCTCTACGATCAGCAGGCCACGGCCAAGAACGACCTAAAATTCTGGCGAACTCATCTCGACGACTACGAGATGTATCTGCAGGCCGGCTCGGCCGGAGCGATGGGCGCGAGTCGCGGCATGCAGCAATTGGGCTTCTATCAGAAGGTGCTCGAGCATCCCGCCTACGATGCCTTCTGGCGTGACCAGGCCATGGACAAGATTCTCGCCGCGCACCCGTTGAAGGTTCCCACGATGATCGTGCATAGCCTGTGGGACCAGGAGGACATCTATGGCGCGCCCGCCGTCTACGAAGCATTGAAGCCCAAGGACACCGCCAACAATATGGTGTTCCTCGCCATCGGTCCCTGGCACCACGGCCAGATGATTGGCGACGGTAGTACGCTCGGCGCGCTCAAGTTTCACGCCGACACCGCCCGCCATTTTCGCCGCGAAATCCTCGCGCCTTTTCTCGAACGGTATTTGAAAGATGACGCTGGCGTTCCCGTCGCATTCCCGATTGTCTCTGCGTTCGAGACCGGTACGAACCGCTGGCGCGCGCTGCCTGCGTGGCCCGGCAACGTGAAGGCCACGCCCCTCCATCTCCGGGCCGGCGGCAAGCTCAGCTTCACCGCGCCCGCTTCGGGCGATACGGCCTACGAAGAATATCTGTCCGATCCCGCCAAGCCCGTGCCCTTCCGCGCGCGCCCTGTTCAACCAGTCGGGTACGAAGGCGGATTCACCTGGGCGCAATGGCTCGTCGACGATCAGCGCCATGTGGACTCGCGGCCCGACGTGCTTAGTTTCACTTCCGACGTGCTCACCGCGCCGGTGAAGATCACCGGCCACCCCATCGCCCATCTCGTGGCGTCAACTTCCGGCACCGACTCCGATTGGGTCGTTAAGCTGATCGACGTCCATCCCGATGAGGTCGCCTCGCAACCCGAGATGGGAGGCTATCAATTGATGGTCGCGGCGGACATTTTCCGTGGCCGCTACCGGGAGAGTTTCGAGACGCCAAAGGCCATTGTTCCCAATACCCCCCTCCCCTATCGCATTCTGCTGCCCACGGCGAACCACGTTTTCCTTCCCGGCCACCGCATCATGGTGCAGATTCAATCGTCGTGGTTTCCGCTGTACGACCGCAATCCGCAGACGTTCGTCTCGAACATCTTCCTCGCACAACCCGGCGACTACAAGAAGGCCACGCAGCGCATCTACCATGCTCCTGGCAACGGCAGCTACATCGAATTGCCCGTCCCAGCGGTGCGCTGACGCGCGGCCCTTACGGCTTGCCCGTGATGTTCCCCCACGTCTCGCCCAGCGTCCAGAACGTGAGCAGCAAGGCGATAATGGGCGAAGCTTTTATGTACTTCCCCAGGTTGCCCCGCTTGGCTTGCGCCAAACCGTGCCGCAGCAGCAGCCGCACGGGAATCAACGGCGCCAGCGCGATTAGAATCAGCCGCCGCACCGGCGGCACGCTTGTGGCCAGCACGCTGCCGTAGAGCCGTCCCCAACCGATCCGTTCCGGCAGCACATCGAACAGCGACTGGTACGGCGTGTGATAGTCCACCACGAGCTCGCTGGACAAGAACAGCGTCTCGCCGCGCTCGGCCAGCGTCCAGTGCACCTTGGCTTCGTTGAACCGTTCGCGCCAGATCTCACGCGTATCGTCCATCATCTTCCGCTTGTAACAGACGTTGATGTCGCTGATCCACGCTCGCGGCGCGCTTTCAAATGGCAGCCCGTAGCGCGTGAAGTCGCACACGTAGAACGACCAGTTGAGCAACTTCTGCGGCGCGCACTCGATGGCCCCGCCGATCACGCCGTAGGGTAGCGTCTGGTGCAGACGCACGGCGGTCCGTACCCAGTTCGGACGCGGCGGAGCGCGGTCTTCGAGAATAGCAATCAATTCCCCACCGGCCCGGTTGAGTCCAGCCACCCGCTGGCGATCGAACATCTCATGCTGGCCGGCCGCGGTCGTCAACGGCCGGAATGTCTCCACCTCGCCCATCGGCACGGGCGTGACCGTGGGAAACTCGGCGCAGACTTTGGCCACGCCCGCCTTGCTCGCGTCGAAAGGCACCAGGATCTCCATCTCCGGTGCGTCTTCCTGATTCGTAAGCGCGCGCAAAAAACGTCGCAAGACATCGCCGCCATCGACCACCGTCACCACTACACTCAACTTCATCGCTTGGATGCCCGGCACGCCACCTCCACTGCGCGCAACCCGTCATGACCTGTCGCCATCGCCGACCTCTCCCCCTTTACCATGGCTCCGAACTCCTCGAACTCTGTCACGAAACTCTTCACCACGATCCAACGGTACGACTTCACCTTTTCCATCACATTCGCCTCGGGAAAATAGAATGCGCGCCGCCGCGGCTTGCCTTCGCCCGCTACAATTAGCTCCGCCGTCATCGGGAAACAGTGCAACCGGATGCAGCCCTTCGTGCCGTAAATCTCCACCCTATACTCATACCCGGCCCATTCCGTCCAACTGGCCTGTACCGAAGCTACACACCCCTGCGCGTTCCGCATGAGAGCGAACCCATTGTCCTCGCATCCGGGCCAATTCCAGACCTGCGAGGTTGCGTGGCCGTGTACTTCTACCGGATCGCCGAGAAAGTACAGCACAGTGTCGATGAGATGAATGCCATTGTCATGAAGCGCACCACCGCCAGTCACCGCACCCTTATGCAACCAGCCTCCATTTTGGCTGCTCACATAGCCACAGTAGCCGCGAATGTGATCAAGTGAGCCGATGGCTCCCGCGTTGAACAATTCGCGAGCCTTCATAACGGGAGGGTAGAAGCGAAAATTGAATCCGGTTGCAAGCACCTTGCCGCTTGCCGCGGCTGCGTCCAGCATCCGCCGGCACTCATCCGGTGTGCGCGCCAAGGGCTTCTCGCACAGCACATGCTTCCTAGCCGCGAAGGCCGTTAGTGCGATCGCCTCATGCGAATCGGGCGGCGTACAAATCACAATTGCATCGATGTCCGGGCGGCCGAGCAGCGCACCCGAGCTTTCGTACGCCTCCACCCCGTGTCGCGCCGCGAACGCCTTCGCGCGTCCCGCATCGACATCGGTCACGGCGCGCAGCCGGCACACTGGGCTCTTCGCCAACGCCTGCGCGCGCAGGTGTGCGATATCGCCGCAGCCTATCAGTCCGAAGGTCAGCATGTTTCTCAATAGCTCACGCAAACGCCAGGCGCAGCGGCACGAGGCTATTTGGTTAGGATCGCGGATTCAAAAGTTCAAGTAAAGCGAAGCGGCGCTAGTGCAATTTCCGCAGTTGGAGCGACAAGGCCACGAAACCCAATCCCACCAGGGCTAAAGTGCCCGGCTCCGGAACGCTTTCGTACTCGATGTCCCGCAGCCATACGCCGTGCTGCGCCGTGCCGGAGGTCCCCGATCCTTGATGGAAATAGACGCGGATGAAGTCCACCGGGCCGTCGAAGGTCACACCGACGTTCCCCTCGTCCGAGTCAAAGTCGACGTTGCCGTTGGTGCCGCGCACACCCGGATTGCCGAACATCGTCGCCGCAGTGTGCCGATTTGTCGGCCCAGGGTTGATGGAGTACGTCGTTGTCCGCAACGTACCGCCAGATCCCCCAAGCCACCCCTCCACCGCGATAAAGTCTTCCCAACCCGCCCCGCCGTC
>DASRHX010000996.1:0-6140 GCA_035650295.1 Bryobacteraceae bacterium
GAAAACCCGCGCGCGTTTCAGGCGGGACTGGGAGTAGATCGTGAGATCTTTCGTGGCTTTGTGGCGGGGGCGCAACTGAACTACGTGAACACAGTTCACCTGGAACGGAACCGTGACTATAACCTGCCCCTTCCGTCGATCGTGGCGGGCGACGCGTCACAGAGGCCGAACTATGGCCTACGCACGCGCAATGTCCGCAGGCCACTGCCGTCGCTGAACTCCGTCACCGCGCGCGAAAGCTCCGCGCGCTCAATGTTCCGCTCTGCCACCGTGACGGCGCAGTACCGCAACAAGTGGCTGCAATGGGGCAGCAATTACACCTATAGCGAAAACTTCTCCGACGACGACAACGAACGCGACTTGACCGCCTTCAGCTACGCCGACCCACAAAGCTTTGTTGGCGACTACGGCTATTCGCGGCTCGACATGCGCCATCAGGTGAACGCGTATTTCGTTCTGAACCTGCCACTTGGCTTCGACGTAGCCGGCAGCTTCCGGGCACGTAGCGGCCTGCCCATCAATCCAGTGACGGGAATGGATAATAACGAAGAGTTCAGCATGAACGAGCGCCCATACACCGCGCCGGGCGTCTCGCTTGCGCGCAACTCGTTCCGCAACCGGGCGACGTTCGGCAACGATCTGCGCGTACTCAAGAACTTCGTCTTTACCGAACGAAAGCGCCTTCAGTTCTCCGTTGAGTTTTTTAACCTGGCCAACGTCGACAACGTTGTCTATTCAGGTGTCAATGGAAGCAGCCTCACGGGTGGAGTTTATGGCCCGGGGCTGCAGTCGAATGGACAGGTCGCCGTAGTCGATCCGCGCTTTATGCGCCTTAGGCTCGCTGACGGCACCTACGACCGGACAAACGCGCAACAGGGAACTCCGTTGCAAGTGCAGTTGGGCCTCAGGTTTTATTTCTGATGAGTTCTCCCGCGACCGAGGCGGCTCCTCACGATCCGTCTTCCGCTACCGATATGAAGATCGGGGGATTGCCTCGTCTGACAAGAGCGTCCCTGAAAAAGTCCGTCGGAAACTCCGGTGCTGATTAGGAACAGAACAACTCCGCGCCCGTTTTGGATCGCCTGGATCGCCCTACCTTGCCTGGTTGCGCTGCTTGCTATTGGGTCGCATCTGAATCGGCGGGCCGTTTTCTCTCGTGAGTACCGCATCGGGTATGAGAACAATCCTCCGAACATCATGAAGGGACCCGATGGTAAGCCCACGGGCTTGGGGCCGGAGGTGGTGGCGGCGGCAGCGCGGCGGCGCGGGATCAAACTGAAATGGGTCTATAGCGACAAGGGCTCGGAGAAGACCCTACGAGCCGGAGGAGTGGATTTATGGCCCGTCTTCACGGATATACCGGAGCGCCGCCAATATCTGCGCATTACCGACGCGTGGTTGGAGTACGAGATGGTGTTGGTGGGGCGGCCGGAACGGATCGCGAGGATCAAGAAACCGGGCGCGCGGTTGGAGGTGAGCGAGGCGTTCCGGGTTGGGGCTCAATTTATTCCCATAACCAAGCAGACTTTGCCGCAATGGTTGCCGGGCGGCCTGCCGGTGGACTATCCGTCGCCCGTGGCGGCGCTGGAAGGGGCCTGCCGCGGCGAAGTCGATGCGGCCTACATGGGCGAACCCATTGTCGTGGCGCAGATCCTCGGCGGGGGCGACTGCCGCGCCGTGCCGCTGCGGATGAAGAGCATAGCGAACCGGTTGGTGCGCCTGGGAATCGGCGCTCGATTGGAGGCTGCGGTCGTGGCCGACGAGCTGCGCGACGAAATTGCCCGAATGGCGGTAGATGGCGAGCTTGTGGAAATTCTGAATCGCTGGGCCTTCTATTCGTTACGCCACGTGATGGTAGTGGATCAACTCGTGAAGGAACGCCAGCGGAGCCAGAAATTGGTGCTGGCGTTGGGCGCGTTGATGGTAGTGCTTGGCGTTTTGGTATGGATGACAGTCCGGTTGCGGCGCTTGCGAAAAAAGGCTGAATCCGCGAACGAAGCCAAGTCGGCGTTTGTGGCTAACGTCACACACGAGTTGCGGACGCCGATCAGCGGTGTGATCGGATTGTCGAAAATGCTACGCGAAACGCCTCTCGAAACGAGCCAGCAGGAGCTGGTGAGCCACGTGTCCGATTGCGCGCGAACCACGCTCGCGATCATCGATGACATCCTCGATTTGGCGAAGGTAGAGGCGAAGAAGCTGGACATTGTACATACACGATTCCGGCTACCGGACGTGCTCCGCGAAGTCGTGACGATCGTCTCGCCGCGAGCCGAAGAAAAAGGCTTGGCGATTCGCTCCCAGGTCGCCGCGAATTTGCCGGAATGGGTCTTTGGGGACTCCAGACGGCTTAGACAGGTGCTATTGAACCTGGCGGGAAATGCCGTGAAATTCACCGCGTCCGGTCAAGTTTCGGTGACGGTGAACCGGGCCGCCGGCGAGCGGCTGCTTTTCTCCGTGGCTGATACCGGCGTGGGCATGGACGCCAGGCAGCTCGAACGCCTGTTTCGCCCTTTCGAACAGGCCGACGCCACGACGTCTAGGCGATATGGGGGCACGGGGCTAGGTCTACCCATCGCTCGCGCTTTGGTCGAACAACTGGGAGGGCGCCTCGATGTGGAGACAGCGCTCGGGAAAGGCAGCCGTTTCTGGTTCGAACTCCCGATGCCCGCGGCCGCTGATCCTCTTGATCGCGCCGATGGCGGGCGCCGTGAAGGGGAGGCGCCGATGCGGCCGCTGCACGTCCTGCTGGCCGAGGACAACGCCGTCAACTCGCGCGTGGCGCGGTTCATGTTGGAGGGAATGGGGCATCAGGTGCGTCAAGTGACGAATGGCGAGGAAACTCTGGCCGCCTGGAGCGAGGGCGGTTTCGACGTGGTCTTGATGGATTGCCAAATGCCCGTGAAGGACGGCTTTCAAACGACTCGCGAGATCCGCGAAAGGCAAAGAGGAGCTTCCCGCACGCCGATCGTGGCAATGACGGCCAACGCCATGAAGGGCGACCGCGACCTCTGCCTGGACGCGGGGATGGACGACTATTTGTGCAAACCGGTGGATCCGGAAACGCTGCGCGCGGCGCTCGAGAAATGGTCGGAGAGGGCGCGGGAAGGACGAGATCTCTAGCTCATGTCCACGCGCTTGCCATCGGCGGCCGCGGGACCTGGACCAGTAGCCGGGTCGAAGGCGACGGGAACATTGTAGTAAAGCATGCGGCGGCAATTCTCACAATAATAGATTCCATCGCCTCTGCGGATTTCCTGCATCATCTGAGGACGCAGTTCCAACTGGCAGGCTCCGCAGCGGCCGCCATAGGCCGCGGCGACGACAATGGGCGTGCGCCTGCGAATGCGCTCGTAGGCAGTGTAGACGCTGGCCGGTAGAGCGGCTTGCACTTGGGTCCGCTCGGCGAGAAGCTCCTTCAATTTGGCTTGGTCCGCGGCCGTACGCTTGCGTGCCGCATCCTTCTCTCCGTCGACGTGAACCTTCTCCTTCGCAAGCGCCGCTTCCGCAGTCTTCACATTGGCTTCCAACTGTTCGGTTTGTTCCATCAGAACGAGAATGCGGTCCTCACACTTGGAAATGGATTCCTCGCAGAATGTGATTTCGTGTTGGAATGCGCGGTATTGTTCATTGTTTTTTGCCGTCATCATTTGTTCGCGCAGCTTGGAAATTTTCTGCTGGTGAGTTTGAACATCGGCGTCTTGTGCGCGGCGGTCTTTTTGGTTTGCGGCAAGAGTGGCACGGTCGGCATCGAGTTGGCGCTGATGCGATCCAAGTTGTTGTTCGATGACGGCGATGTGCTTGGGAAGGGCTGCGATTTCCTTCTCGAGGTCACTCCTCTGCATATCGATCCTTTGCAGGTGAAGTGCTTTCTCGATGTCGTGGTTCATCGCCCGCAATTTTACCACGGGGCTTCGGGCGCCACCCGCTGAATTACCCGGATTTCGCGGTGTAGAAGCGGCGTAATGGCCCGGCGAGCGCATTGGAGGCAAGCGAAAGCTCGGGGACGCGCAGCGCGCGACTGACGAAATAGAAGACCGATACACCCACCGGTATGCAGACGGCAAGCGTGGCGAGCGATGCCACGCGCCCGGTGCCGAACTGCGCTCCGATGAGGAGATTCAACGCCGACACGGCGACGCCCATGGCGAGCGAAGCGATGCTCATTCGCCCGATAGACGAGGCCAGGTGGCGTCCGTAGATTCCACCGATGCGGTTGCGAAGAATCCAGAATAAGGCCGTGAAGTTGAACAAGGCGACGGCGGAAGTTGAGAGCGCAAGGCCGGCGTGGCCGAGCGAAGTGTAGTGAAGCGCGCCCCAAGCCACGCAAAAGTTAATGCCGATCGAGGCAAGGCTCACGTACATCGGAGTGCGCGAATCCCTCAGTGCGAAGAAAGCCTGCGTGACAACTTTCAGCGCCGCATATGCGGCGAGTCCAATGGCGTAGCAGGACAGAGCCAGTGCCGTCTGTTGTGTGTCGTAAGAATCGAACTGGCCGCCTTGGTAGATGGCCGCGACCATCGCGCGTCCGAGTACGACCAGCCCAATGGAGCTCGGAACGGTCAGCAGGAAGACAAAGCCGATCGAGCGCGCCACCGTTTGCCGGAAATCCTCGTGATCGCCGCTGGCGATGCTGCGCGATATTGCGGGAAGCGTGGCGCTCGCAATGGCGACGCCGAACATGCCGAGTGGAAACTGCATGAACCGGAATGCCCATCCCAGCCAACTCACCGGGCCGTTGTAGCCGCGCATTGGATCGTTAATAAAGCTGGCAAAGTTGGTGTTGACCAGAACGTTGATCTGCACCGCGGCGCTGCCCAAAATGGCGGGACCCATCATGCGTAGAATTTGGCGCAGCCCCGGATCGTTGAAGTCGATTTCCGGGCGCATACGGAAGCCCTGGCGAAGCACCGAAGGAAGCTGCCAGAAGTATTGCAGCGCGCCACCCAGAACCACGCCCCAGGCCATGCCCTCAATGCGCGACAGTCCGATCCGTGGACCCAGCACGGTGCCCAGGAGCAGACCGAAAAACACCGATCCGATGTTGAACATCGTCGAGGCGAGCGCGGGTACGCCAAATTGATTGCAGGCGTTGAGAATACCCATCGACTGTGCCGCCAGCGCCACCAGCAGGAGAAACGGAAACATGATGCGCGTGAGCTCGATGGCAAGCTCGCGCTTGCCCGGAACCAACGAGAACCCGCTGGCGAACAGATCGACTAATTGCGGTGCAAAGGCGACGCCCAGAATGCAGAGCGCGCCGATGACGATGAGGACGGCGGTCATCACCAGATTGGCCAGTCGCTGTGCCTCCTGCTTTCCCCGGTTGTGCAGGTATTCGGTAAACAGGGGCACGAATGCCGAAGACAGAGCCCCCTCAGCGAAAAGGTCACGCGTGAGGTTGGGGAGCTGGAAGCCAAGTCGGAATGCATCGAAGGCCATACTCGCCCCGAACAGCCGTGCCAGTATGATTTCGCGGACCAGCCCCGTCACGCGGCTGGCGGCAACGGCGGCGGACATGATGCCGGCCGAACGGACAACGCGGTCGGTATTGGCGCCGGGCTGATGAAGGGCAGTGCTCAGAGAACGATCTCCGGGAGGGTACGAAGCCAGTGTAACGCCTACGTCCCCTGTTTCATGACGGCGATATAGGGCAGGTTGCGGTAACGCTGTTTGAAGTCGAGGCCGCATCCGATGACGAAATAGTCAGGAATCTCAAAGCCACGGAATTCAATGGGTAGCGAGACGAGGCGGCGCGAAGTGCGGTCGAGCATGGTGACAATGCCGAGCGAGTTTGGCGCGCGGCCGGCGAGGGTTTGCAGCAGGTATCGCGCGGTCAGGCCCGTGTCGACGATGTCTTCCACCAGCAAAACATCCTCGCCTTCGATCGGGTCGTCGAGATCTTTCGCGATGCGGACGACGCCAGGTGAGTTGCGTGTGGAGGCAAAGCTGGAGATCGCGAGAAAGTCTATCTTCACGGGGATGGTAAGGGCGCGCGTAAGCGCGGTGAGGAAATAGACCGAGCCTTTCATGACCCCGATCATTTTTAGGTCGCGGCCGCCGTACTGTTCGCTAATCGCGGCGGCGACCTCATGCACGCGGTCGTTCACCTGCTGCTCTGTGAAGAGCACTCGTTCGAT
>DASRHX010000997.1:0-2640 GCA_035650295.1 Bryobacteraceae bacterium
AGATGGTTGGCGAGAGTACCGGTAGGAAGCCAAACGCCCATCTCCTTCCCGAAAAGCTCGGCCATGCGCGTTTCCAGCTTCTCGACAACACCGCCGCGCGAGTAGTCGTCGGCATCGGCTTTTCCGGATTTGGCGAGATCGGCAAGCAGACGCGAGTACTCGACCGGCGTATGACGGATGCCGTCGCCCGTCGCATAGACACGTTGCTCTGAGGCTGGAACCGCTTGCGAGGATGCGGCGAGAGGAGCCGCTAGAGGAGTAGCGAGAAAGCTCCTGCGTCGCATGATGAAGCGATCATAGCAGCACCCCTCGGAGTCGATGTGTCACTGCACTCGCAGTCGCGCCAGAGGTTGCGTGCGAACACCGCCGATCGTGGCGCGCACGTCGTGATCGCCTGCAGTAACGTTCGGCACCACAATATTGAATTGATTCATTCCGGCCGACGAGAGTCTCGCGAATCGTACGTCCGCGTAGGCGGAACCGACGCGGATCTCGACAGCATTGGCGAGTGACGCCGATCCTTCGAACACTTCGCCGGAATTCACGCTGGGATTCGTGGGACCGAAGCCGGTGCCGAATAGCGAAATGATTTCGCCCGCTCTCGCCGGAGTCGTGGTCAGACCCTGCATCAGGCCCGCGGGACCGACATAGCTTCCATCCGATCTTACAGCCGCAACATAGTAGCGGTCGAACAGGAAGAAGCCAGGCAGGATAGTCTGAATCTCGGCTGTTACGGGATCCGATACGCCATCACTGTTCGAGACAACGACCTGCACAGGGCCAGTCGCGACATCCGAGGGCGCCTGCACGTTCAACTGGCTCGGACTGACATAAAATACCGAAGCCGCCTTCCCGTTGATAGTCACGCTGACACCATCGAGCGTAGACGGCAGCTTGCGATCGATGATATCCGTTGCGGGATTCCACGCCCGAGTAGTCTTTGCGAGGTCATCGCCGAAAATCGTCAACCATGCGCCGGGCGTAATGCCTGGCTGATATCCAGCTCCGTTGACGACACCGTTCTGGGCGAGGATCACAGGTTTGCTTGCCGTGGAAGGATCGGCAGGAGTCAAACCGAAAACGATATCCCAATTCACCGCCAGCTCGCCTAGAGGCGAGTCCGCGATAGCGGTCCAGGGTTTCACCACCGAAGCGCGCTGCGTAGCGTCGCGCACGCCGTTCAACACTCCGTCGTTGCTGTTGAGCGATTCGCCTTCGATGAACAACTGTGTGACAAGTTCCTCGCGTGTCGCAGTAGTGACTTTCACGTGTACGTGCCGGGTGCGTCCGGGATACAAGCCTGGCTTCACTGTCCGAAACAGATACTCGCCGGTCCTGCCCGTCAAAAACTTTCCATAGCCTTGGAAGTTGGAATCGCGGTTCGCGATTGGGCTTGCGGTATGGATGTAGGCGCCGTTGTTGTCGGCCTGCCAGATCTCGACGAGCGCATTCCGCAGCGGCAGACCGTTTTGTCCAATCACCCGGCCGGTAAGCCATGCAATCTGTCCGATTGCCGGAGTGATGTTGTCATTGATGCGGATCAGATCGTTATCCTGATCGAGCGGCAAACGGTCCGGATAGTACGGGCCGATTGTCATCGCGGGAGTCTGCACCAGTGCCTGCGCGAACAGCCCCGTTTTCGTAAAGAAAAGTCCACCCAAGCCCATAGACGCTGTCAGGAACCGGCGCCGGTTTGTATTCTTAACCAGGTTCGTTTGCATTTGCAGATTGGATTCCCACGCTCCAGCTCGCGTTCGTTAAGCATTGTAAAATCGGCTCCCGCCTGTGCTGTGGCGAGGTTCGCAGATTTCTATTTGAAATCGATATATATTAAACAGGTTAATCTCGAATCATTTTCCAGACCGGCGGGAAGAAGGAGCGCCTTGTCTAGCGAAACCAGCCGCTTACGTTCGAACGTTGAGAACCGCGACACGGCGCGGCGTTACGCGGTTGCGCTGCTGGTATTTGCGCTCGGTTACCTGGGGCGCCTTGCGCTCGCGCACGTACTGGGTTTTACGATCCCCTACATTACGTTCTTTCCTGCGATTGCGCTCAGCGCCTGGTATGGCGGTTTCGGCCCGGGAGTACTTATTACAGCGCTCAGCGCGGCCAGTGTCATCCATTTGTTTCTCGGTTCCGGACGAATCACCACGGCAGACCTGGTCGGTCTTATTCTCTTTCTTGGCGTAGGGACTCTGATCAGCTGGCTCAATCACGCGCTCCGGCGGTCCCGGCGGCGCGCGCAAAACGAGCTGGTGTCTCGCCAGCTGTCTGAGGAAGCGCTCCGCGAAAGCGAGGAGCTCTACCGCGTAATGACCGATGCGACGGTCGACGCCATCATCACGATTGATGAGCGGAGTACCATCCTGTTCGCCAACCGCGGCGCCGAGAGAATCTTCGGGCATTCCGTGCAGCAGCTCAACGGCAAATCTCTAACCATGCTGATGCCCGAATCCATGCGTGATCTTCACCGCGCCGGCATAAACCGGTATCTTCGAACCAACCAGAAGCACATTGCCTGGGCAGGTGCGGAGCTCGTCGGGCTGCACAAAGACGGCCGCGAGATCCCCTTGGAAATCTCCTTTGGCGAACTGCGCCGCGGGACCCAGCGCCTGTTCACCGGGGTGATCCGCGACATCA
>DASRHX010000998.1:0-12649 GCA_035650295.1 Bryobacteraceae bacterium
TGTACTCCGCTCCTGCCGCCACCGCCGCGGACAAAACGAATAATAGCGTTCGCATAAACACACTCCCATCAACCAGTCTGACATCGGAGCATGGTAGATTCGACCCGTATGCCGCCGAGCAACGAGGTCACCCCAAAAAATTGGACGGACTTGATCGAGCTTTTGTTTGAACACTCCTGGAACGACGACCTGCGGCGATTTCGGTCTCGCGACGCCTTTCGCGGTATGAGCGATGCGACCTACGAGCTGAGCTCAAGTCTCATTCGGTTGGGCGGCGAGTACTGGAAGCTCGAAAAACATCTCGTGCGCAACTTCAAGAAATACGCGCACCGGTCCATTGTCGAGCGCGATTCGACCTGGCACTGGTTAAGCGTGGCGCAGCACCATGGCTTGCCGACGCGCCTCATGGACTGGACCTATTCGCCCTTCGTCGCCCTCCATTTCGCCACCGAGGACCTGGGCAAGTACGACCGTGACGGCGTCGTGTGGAAGGTGAACTACAGCGATGCGCACGAGATGCTGCCGCAAGGGATGCTGCAGCATTTGCAGGATGAAGGCGCGGCGATTTTTACCGTCGAAATGCTGGACCGCGGCGCGCCGACGTTGCGCGATCTCGATAAGATGAGCGCGAAAAAAGCGGACTATTTGATCTTTTTCGAACCCCCCTCCATCGACGACCGCATCATCAACCAGTTCGGCTACTTTTCCGTGATGACTAATCCCAAGCTCTCCGTGGATTCCTGGCTGCATCAGGTGAACGTCGGGAGGAAGGTCCAGCGCTGGAACAAGGTGATCATTCCCAAGGGACTGAAATGGGAGATTCGCGACAAGCTCGATCAGATGAACATCAGCGAGCGCGTTCTGTTCCCCGGCCTGGACGGCCTTACCGCCTGGCTGAAGCGCAACTACTCGCCAGGTCCGCCAGCGACGAAGTTGCCGTAGACGGTGCCTGTTTTGGCACGGCTGCTCTGGAAATACGCCGGTGCTAATATCGAGGCGTGCTGACGAGACTCGCGTTGTTCCTCCTGGCTATCGGGACGGAGATCTCAGCAGCAATCCTTCCGGATCGCTTGGCGGAGTACACGCGTGGCAATCTGTCACGAGCACCTATTACAGCCGCCGATCGCGCGCTCTTTGACGAGTACCTGCTGAGAGAGACGGAGGCTGCCGCTTACTTCGGACCTGGTGGACGAGTGATGCAAACCGAGGTATTCCGGTTTGGTACTGCCGAAGGAGGGCATGCAGCATTCTTGTGGCTCCGGCCTGCAGGGGCCGTCCAATCGCCCTTGGGTGCGACCACCACCCGAGGCCGGATATTCGGTGAAAGCCATGCCGTCGTGTCTGGCGGGAAGACAGTAATCCAATGGCAAAACTATGTCTTCCGATTCCAGGGCGCGGCACCCAGCAGAAACGCGCTCGAAGGCATGCTTGACGGGCTTCCCAACGTGGATGCCTTCGAATTAGATCCCGACTATTGCTGCGCGTACTTCGTCGAATCCTCTGAGCGAATCATTCTCGGGCCGGTCAGTTTGGCGAGATTTGCTCAACGAATCCCTCCGTCAGTGGCGGCATTCAGGCTAGGGGCGCGAGCGCGACTCGCAACTTATGAGACACCCACTGGAACGATCTCCAGGGTTGTCTTTGAGTACCCTACACAAGCCATAGCAGAGGAGAGGATCAATGACTTCCGGTCTCTTCCAGATGCGTTGGTACGGATTGAGGGAAAGAAGATCGGCATAGTGTTCGCACCCCCAGACATCGAGGAAGCCCAACGGTTGCTTGGCGACATCGTCTATGACGGCACGCGTGGGGAAACTGCGTTTGATCTCTCGACTATGACCCATGGCCCCATGACATTGGATGAGGGCATGGCTTATGTAGCGTGGGGGTTTATTCTGGGGGCCATCGTCGGCTTTTTGCGCGGATATTCCCAAAGGCGACTGGGAATTCCGAATCACACCATTTCACTCGACCTTTCTAACTAAGTTCGGTGAGAGTTACCCCAGCTTCACGATCACCAGCGTCATGTCGTCGTGCTGCGGCGCACCGTTCACGAACGCATCGGCGTTGCGAAGAAGCACGGGAATCATTTCCTGGGCCGGCAGTTGTTGGCATGCGCGAATCGCTTTCAACAGTTCCTCTTCGCCCCACTCTTCATCGGCGCTGTTCATTGCCTCGCTAATGCCGTCGGTGAAGGCCACCAGTACGTCGCCCGGCTGCAGCGAGATAGTACCTTGCTGATAGGGAAAACGTGGAAGCAGCCCGACAACGGTGCCCCCCGCTTCCAAATGGATGGACGTGTCGCCGCGGACCAGCAGAGGCGGATTGTGACCGGCGTTCACATAATCCAGGCGTCTGGTTGCCGGATCCAGCTCGGCGTAAAAAAGCGTCGCATAGCGGCTGGAGGTGGAGGCCTCGTAGATCAGCGAGTTTACGTTGCTCATCAGGAGCGCCAGATCCGTTTCGCCGCGCAGGCTCTGGCCTCGCACCGAGGCCTGGAGGCTCGCCATGAGCAACGCGGCCGCGATTCCCTTGCCCGAAACGTCCCCGATCACCACGCCGAGCCGCCCGCCTGGGAGCGCGAGAAAATCATAGTAGTCGCCGCCCACACCGAGCGCGGGGCGGCAGCCGCCGGCGCAATCGAGTCCGTCAATCCGCGGCAGTTTCTGCGGGAATAAACGCTCCTGAACTTCACGCGCAATTTCGATTTCGCGATTCATGCGCTCGCGTTTCGCGGCTTCGGTGGCAATCTCCGCCGTCAGTTGCGAGTTCTCCAGCGCCAGACCCGTTTGCGCCGCGACCGAGCTCAACAAGCGGATGTCCGAGCCAGAGAACGGCTCCTCGCTCTTCTTCTGGCCGAGGCTTAGGAATCCGAGCAGCTTGTCCTTCACGGCCAGCGGCAGCAGTAACTGCGATTCCAACTGCAACAGCCACTCCCGCTCCTCGGCACTCATCCGCGGATCCTGATAGAGCCAGGATTGCTCGTCGTCAAGATAGACTTGTGCCGGCGCAGTGTGCTCGCCGATGTGCCGCACGGTACCGCCTTCGGGAGGGAACGCAACCTCAAGCCGTGAGTCATATCCCAACGAGTAGGCGGCGCGAAATGGTCCTCCGGCGGGCAGAAAAAATGCCACGCGTGGCACGTACAATGTTTCCGAGATTCTTTCGGACACAGTCCGCAGCAGCGAATTTGGATCGACGATTGTGCGCACCTGCTCGCTCAAGTCGCTTAGCACCCGCTCGGCGTCGTAGGCTTCGCGGAAGAACCGGCGGTCGATCCAGTACGCGAGCCGCTGCCGCAAGCGCTGCAGCAGAAGCACGGCGACGAAACCCAGCACGATAATCAAGACCTTTTGAGGGCGATTCACATCGGAATTCAGTGCGTATAGGATCGACCCCAACAGAACAGTCGTCGACAAAATTACGCCAAACAGCACCGCTCCACCGCGCACCAGCGCGTATTGAATTCCCTGGCGAAGCACGACGCGGACATCCAGCGCCCGGTGCACGATGATGACGTAGGTGATGGTGAGCGGGAACAAGAACATCATCAGGAGCGCGAAGACGAGCACGCTCCATGGCAACAGCTCATGCATCGGTTTGCCGATGGCAAACGAAACGACGAACAGGACGCATAACGGTGCGCAAGCCACTTGAGTGCCCCACATCAATAGGCGTAAACGCCGTTTCACGTCCGCCGATTTTGTTGTTCCCCATTTCATGCCGATAGCGGAGAAGAACAGGCCAAAGGCGCCAAAATTGGAAGCGAAGGAAACCGTCGTCATCAGGCGGCGGCTCTCCGCGAGGGGCTCAGTGAACTTTAGGTTCTCCGCTCCGCCGATGGCAAAAACTGTGTTGAACACCATCGCAGCGAGTGAAGGCGCCAGCAGCACATATTTCACCCACGGGTACCGGCGATCCAGGTACAGCCGTTCGGCAAAATAGATGCCGAACAGGACAAGAGCCGCCGGAACCAGCCCCGAAAAGATCTGGTGATAGCCAATGCCTAGCTGGCGCCACCCGTCAGGCCAATGCCATTGCGAACTGAACACCAGATGCGGGAACGAGAGCATCAACAGCAGCAGTAGCCATGCCTGCGAATCCCGCGGACGCACCAGGACAGCCCAGTAGCCGAGAATCAGGCAGATCCAGGGCACTGCCAGAAGCATGATGATATTGACCAGACTGCGGCTAAGCGTGGACAATTGCGGCGGGTTCGGATTGGGCGGAACACGCACGTCTTCCGGCCGGCCACTTCGGTGAAGGATCGTGAGAGTGGCCGCGCCAGGCTGCGCGTCCCGGAAGTGCAGATCCTTAAGACCGCGCAGCGGACGGCCATTCACGGAAATCACGCGATCGCCCTCGTGCAGGCCCACCGAGCGGGCTCGCTCGCTCGCCCTCTGAACGATGTTTGTGCCCGCGCGGAGTTCAAGGCCGTCGAGCGGGTCAAATTTAACCTCGTTCCAGGAGTTCAGGAGGTCATAGGCGCTGCCGATACGAAACGCCAGCGTGCAAGCGAGCAGGCACAGCACAAAGATGTAAATGAACCTGGTTGGTATCCGCCGCATGAGCCGGTCGTGTCTTTAACTGTTGTATTGTGCCTGATCGCCCGTTGGCGGGCCACAGAAAACCGCTCGAAGGTCCTAACTAAGGTCCGAAAGGCAGGATAAATTGACCTTTTGCAATCCTTGCCGCGATACAATGACCATTCCCCGTGGTTGGACGCACTCTATCCCATTACGAAATCCTCGAAAAGATCGGCGAGGGCGGCATGGGAATTGTGTGGCTGGCCAAGGACATCAAACTGGGCCGAACGGTAGCCCTGAAGGTGTTGCGGTCGGACACTCCGCACGATCGGGAGCGGCGCAAGCGATTCGCTCAGGAAGCTCGCGCGGCGTCGGCCCTCAACCATCCCAACATCATCACAATCTACGAAATTGACGCGATCGATGGCGTTGACTTTATCGCCATGGAACGGGTTCAAGGCAAGCCGCTGGACGAATTAATCGGCCGCCGTGGGCTGAGTACCGGGCAGGTCTTGAAATTGTCGGTCCAGGTCGCCTCTGCTTTGGACGCCGCTCACGCTAGCGGCATCATCCATCGCGACCTCAAGCCGGCCAATATCATCATCACCGACAGTGGCGTCGTGAAGGTCCTCGACTTCGGGCTAGCGAAGCTCACCGAAACCGGCGCAAGTCTGGTGAACACTGAAATCGTCGAAACCGATACGCAGAGCGAGCCCGGATCCCCTCTTCGCACCGCGCACGGCGTCGTGCTCGGTACGGCGGCCTATATGTCGCCCGAACAGGCCACCGGCAAAACGCTTGACGTCCGTTCCGACATCTTCTCCTTTGGGGCCGTGCTCTATGAAATGATTACCGGGCAGCGTGCCTTCCCCGGTGATTCCGCCGTCGCCACCATGTCGGCACTGGTGAGCGACGAGCCGCCAGCCATTCGTCAGACCGCTCCCGGAACGCCCCACGACCTGGAGCGCGTCGTCTCCCGCTGCTTGCGCAAGGATCCCTCTCGCCGCTTCCAGGGTGCCGCCGACCTCCGCGTTGCCTTGGAGGAGTTGCGTGAGGAGTACGATTCCGGAACGCTCCAGGCGTTCGCTCAGGAAACTCCATCGAAACGTCCGGCTTTCAGTTGGATGCTTGCCTTGCTCTCCATCGGCATGCTGGCTGGCGTGGGATTTGCGTGGTGGAAACTGCTCACCCCAGCCTCATCGGCTCCTCGTGAACTCACGCGGCTTACCTCAGATCCCGGGCTTACCGGGTTCCCGGCCATTTCTCCCGATGGCAAGCTGCTCGCCTATGCCTCGGACCGCGCCACCGGCCGCGATCTCGATCTGTGGGTGCAGCAATTGCCCGGCGGCGAACCTGTGCGGCTAACGCAGCAGGATGTCGACGAATACGAACCGGCGTTCTCACCCGATGGCAGCCGCATAGCCTATCGGAGCGAACGGGACGGTGGCGGCGTCTACATCATGTCGGCGCTTGGCGGCGAACCGCGGCTACTTGCCGCAAGCGGACGCAGTCCGGCATTCTCACCGGACGGGAAGCTGCTCGCCTACGCCGTTGGAGCGCCGGGTGTTGGCGCCACGTTTTCCTTCAGTGCGAGCAACCTCTTCATCATTCCGGTTACGGGTGGTCCTCCCAAACGCCTGGCAGAGAAATTCGCTGTGGCCCACCACCCCGCCTTTACTCCCGACGGCAAGTACGTCGTCTTCCTGGGGACCAAAGATCTCGGACCTCCGAATTACGATTGGTGGCTCGCCCCGCTGGATGGCGGCGAGCCGCAAGACACGCAGGCTCTGGCGAAGCTGCGCGAGTTGAAGTTTGTAATCGGCGCCTATCCGTTCGCTATTTGGGGCGACCGGTTCATCTTCTCAAGCGGCCGCGGCGACACCGTGAACTTGTGGATGGCCCGCTTCAGCAGCAGTTGGAAACTGGTTGGCACGCCGCAGCAGCTCACCTCGGGAGCCGTGCAGGAGTTGGAGCCGTCGATCTCCGCGGCGGGGAAGCTGGTGTTCACCAACGCGCGTTCCAATACCGACGTGTGGCAGTTGCCGGTTCAAGCCAATACCGGCCAAGTGGCCGGAGAACCCCAACAACTAACGCAGAATCCGCTGGAGGACTACTATCCGCACGTCTCTGCCGATGGCAAGCGCGTAGCGTTTGTCAGTCATCGCGGCGGCTCGACCGATGACGTTTGGCTGCTCGACACATCCACCATGCGCCAGACGTTATTGCTGGCCACTCCAGCGCGCGAAATGAGTCCGCACATCGCTGCCGATGGAACGTCGATCGCATACGGCGCAATCCAGAACAACAAGCGCGAAATCCACCTGTGGAGGGAAGGCGGCCTGGGGCCGGAGAAACTGTGCGACGATTGCGGCCTTCTGCGCGACGTCTCACCGTCCATGGACAAGCTGCTGCTCCAAGTTGGCCCGCCGCAACACGTCGAAGAGATGGACGTGAAGACGAAGCTGATGCGGCCGCTGATTTCGCATCCCAAGTTCCCGGTGTACGGTCCGCAGGGCTCACCCGACGGGAAATGGGTCGCCTTTCAGGTGGTGGAGCGGCCCACGGCCCGCGTCCTTTACATCGCGCCCTATTCCGCGGATGGTCCCATTCCAATGGACCGCTGGATCCGTGTAAGCGACGGCATCAACATGGACCGCAACCAGTATTGGTCGCCCGACGGCAAGCTGATGTACTTTCTCTCCGAGCGCGATTCGTTCCGCTGCGTCTGGGCGCAAAAGCTCGACATGGACCTCAAGCGGCCCATGGGCGCTCCTTTCCCCGTGTTTCACGCCCACAACGCAGTACGGAACCTGATGAACATTGACGGGCCGGCCCAAGCCAGTCTCTCGGTTGGCGGCGGCCGGCTGGTGTTCGCCATGGGTGAGATTACCGGCAATCTGTGGACGACCGACCTTCAGCCGTAGGGAACAATTTCTTCCGCAGTGGCGTCTACCTGCCCATGTTGCGTCGCGTGATGGCCGGGACACTTGCCGTGTGCGGTTTGCTGCAAGCACAGCAGGCGGGCTGGCCTCAATGGGGCGGACCTTCGCGGAATTTTCACGTTCCCGGTATCCAACTTTCCGAAAAATGGCCGGCCGGCGGCCCGCCCAAGATTTGGGAACGAAAATTGGGCAGCGGTCATTCACAGTTGGCCGCCGATGGGGGCGTGCTCTATACGATGTACCGCAACGGTTCTTCGGAAGCCGTCGTGGTGCTGGATGCAGCGACAGGAAAGACGCTGTGGGAACACACTTACTCCGCCCCGTTTAAGAGTGAAGCTTCCGATCATGGCAACGGCCCGTATGCGACGCCGCTCATCACGGGCGGACGGGTATATGCCGTTGGCTCGTCGGGTAAGTTCCATTGCCTTGACAAAGCCACTGGCCGCGTTCTTTGGAAGAAGGAACTATGGGACGGCGAGGGTGGAAGCCATCTTGTCTATGGCTATGCATCCAGTCCCGTCGCCTATCGCGATTTAGTCATTCTGCCGGTGGGTGGTTCGGGCAAGGCCCTTGCCGCGTTTCGTCAGAGTGACGGCTCACTGGTTTGGAAAAAAGGCGACGCCGGCAATGCATACTCCTCGCCGATGATCATCAATGTCGCCGGGCTCGATCAACTTGTCTGCGTGATGCGGGCGCACGTGGTTAGCTTCAATCCCCTGAATGGCGACGTACAGTGGAGCCGCGGCCAGCCTGCCGACTTCGGCATCAATATCGCCTCGCCCGTGTGGGTTCCGCAGCGGGACGGCTCGGGAATTCTCGTCATTTCGTCGGCGTACAACGCTGGTACGCGCGCGTTCCGTGTGAAGCGCGACGGTGGACGCGTTTTAGTCGACGACATGTGGCAAAGCCGCCAATTCTATGTCCGCCAAACAGATCTTCTCCATGTGGACGGCGTCCTTTACGGCGCTAATGGCGGAGCGGCCACATTTCACGCCGCCGATCTGGCATCTGGCGCGATGCTGTGGCAGGCGCGCATGCTGCCGCGCGGCAACTCCGTCTTCGCCGGTGGCCTGTTGATCATCCTGGATGAGGATGGGCAACTCACTCTCGCCCGCCCCGGCGCGAAAGGTCTCCAAATCGTCAGCCAGGCGCAAGTGCTAAGCGGCGAATCGTGGACACCGCCGTCGCTTGCGGGCACTCGGCTCTATGTGCGCAACGGGACGACCGCAGCCGCGCTGGAGCTCGGCGCGATCAAAGGCAAGTAACCCTCAGCGTTTCTTCTTTGTCGCTTTCCGCGCGCGGGCGTATGTCAGCGAAATGAGCCCCTTCGAATAACTCTTGTTCTCAATGAGAGTGAAGTCGCGTTGGGGAAATCCTGCCGGAGACAATGGAATCCCTTCGCCGAGCAGCGTGGGGACGATGCCCAGAAAGAGTTCATCCACCAGGTCGGCTTTCAGAAAATCGCGGATCAATTTGCCACCGCCCATCAGCCAAATATCCATTCCCGGCTTCTCGCGGATGGTTTTCACCACCTGCTCAGGCGTGTCCTGTGTAAACGTCGTACCATTGCGATGACCGGAGAGAAGAGTACGGGAAAAGACATACGACTCCGTCGCCGATCCTCCTGGCGGTGATCCTAGTTTCTGCGCATCCTCGTAGGTTTCCGTCCCATCAGCGCCACATCAATGCTTGCTAAGAAGGGTCCCATGGAAAAGTCCTTGGGCACGAACAGAAAGTCGACATCGCCGTTTTTACGTGCGATGTAGCCGTCTATGCTAATCCCAAGACATAGCACCACTTTCCGCATATTGAAATTTTAGCCAAACGGCCTTCGCGCCACTGCTTGGTAGAATAAGACGTACCCTGCTATTGGCGAACGCAATGTCCGCAGTTACCACCATCGCCGAAGAAATCGACGCGCTACGGCGCGAGCGTAAAGCGGTGATCCTTGCCCATCACTATCAGGACTCTGAAATCCAGGAGCTGGCCGACGTCATTGGCGACAGCCTGGAGCTGGCACGCAAGGCTCGAGAGTACGACGGCGAAGTGATTGCCTTTTGCGGCGTTTGGTTCATGGCGGAAACGGCGAAGATATTGAATCCCACGCGTACCGTCGTCGTGCCAGACGCTGGCGCCGGATGCAGTCTCGTGGACGCTTGCTCGGGTGATCAGGTGCGCGCGTTCAAGCGCCGCTATCCCGATCACGTCGTGGTGAGCTACATTAACACTTCGGCGGATGTAAAAGCTGAGAGCGACATCATCTGCACGTCGCGCAACGCGGTGAAGGTGGTGGAATCGATTCCCGCCGATCAGCCAATTCTCTTCCTGCCCGACATCAACCTTGGGAATTGGGTGCAACGCCAAACCGGCCGCACCAACATGCGCATCTGGCAGGGCGCCTGCATCGTGCATGCGACGTTTCCCGCGCGGCGGCTGCTGCGCATGAAGGCCGAGCACCCGAACGCTCTCGTTGCCGCCCATCCCGAGTGCCCCGGCGACGTTCTCTCGCAGGCCGACTTCATTGGCTCGACTTCGGCCATCATCGAATGGGCCGTGACAGCGCCGCGCGACGAAATTATCGTTATGACCGAAAGCGGCGTGCGGCATTCGCTCGAGAAGCTCGCCCCGAACAAGAAGTTCGTCTTCGTGCCCAACGAGAACTGCAATTGCAGCGAGTGCCCGTACATGAAAATGAATTCGCTCGAGAAGTTGCGCGACTGCCTGGATGCCCTCGAGCCGCGTGTCGAGCTGCCCGCGGATATCATGGAACGTGCGCTCGTTCCCATCGAGCGCATGCTGGCCCTCAAGTGAGTCTCGAACCACACCACACGCCGCTTGTCGACGGCTTCGGCCGCCTGCACGATAGTTTGCGCATTTCCGTCACCGACCGCTGCAACATTCGCTGCTTCTATTGCATGCCTGAGGAAGCCACCGGATTTGTGCCGCGCTCCGGCATTCTAAGCTTTGAGGAAATCGAACAAGTGGTGCGGGTAGCCGCCAAGCTCGGCGTCCGGAAGCTGCGTCTAACCGGTGGCGAACCACTCCTGCGGCGCGACCTGCCCGTCCTCATCCGCAAGCTTGCCGCTATTCCTGGTATTGAGGATCTGGCTCTCACGACGAATGCCGTCCTGCTGGAACCGATGGCGGCGGAACTTGCCAGGACCGGCCTGAGGCGCCTCAACGTTCACCTCGATACGCTCGACCGCGCACGCTTCGAACAGATCACACGCCGTGATGAGCTGGGGCGCGTGCTCGCGGGCATCGACGCCGCGCAGCGTGCCGGACTTCCCGTGAAAATCAATGCAGTGGCGGTGAAGAATCTGGTCGAGCCGGACATCGTGCCGCTTGCACGCTTCGGACGCGAACGCGGCATCGAAATCCGCTACATCGAATTCATGCCGCTCGATTCGCAAGGACTCTGGCTACGCGACAAGGTGCTGCGGGCCGATGACATGCTCGCATTGCTCGCGGCCGAAATCGGTCCGCTCGATCCGATTCCTGATGCCGACCCTCGCGCCCCGGCCCTCGAATACCGCTTTCGCGACGGCATTGGTACTGTCGGATTCATCGCCAGCATCAGCCGGCCCTTCTGCTTGAACTGCAATCGCATCCGTCTAACCGCCGACGGCCATCTGCGCTACTGCCTGTTCGCCATTGAAGAGATGGATGTGAAGGGCGTATTGCGCGATCAGTCCCTCAGCGGCGAAGATTGCGAAGCGAAGCTCGCGGAACTCATCCGCGCTAATGTTCGGGCGAAGTGGATCGGTCACGAGATCAATACAGCGCAGTTCGTGCCGCCTCCGCGCCCGATGTATTCCATCGGAGGATAAGCATGGCCCAGCGCCGCGACCGGTTGGACAAACTGCACCGCCAGTTCCTGGTGAAGCCCGGTTCCAAGATAAGGCTGAAGGACTTCGATCCGGCTTGGGCTGGCGGTGACAAGATTCCGAAGAAGGTCGCTCGCGAAGTCGCGGAAGCCGAGCTCACCGACGACATCTCCGACCTCGCCAAAGCTCAGGAACTCCTCTACGCCGACCGTTCGCGGGCCCTGCTCGTCATTTTCCAGGCGCTCGATGCGGCGGGCAAAGACGGCACCATTAAGCACGTGATGACCGGGCTCAATCCACAAGGCGTGCGGGTCAACAGTTTTAAGGTGCCATCCTTCGACGAGCTTTCGCATACGTTCCTCTGGCGCTACACACGTCACCTCCCCGAGCGCGGCATGATCGGCATCTTCAACCGCAGCTACTACGAGGAGGTGCTCGTCGTGCGCGTGCACCCCGAATACCTCGTGCCGCAAAAATTGCCTGCCAAGAAGTTCAACGGCCCGTTCTGGCGCGACCGGTACGAGGACATCAACGCCTATGAGCGCCATCTGGTTCGCAACGGAACGGAGATCGTGAAGTTCTTCCTGCACATTTCCAAGGACGAGCAGAAGCGCCGTTTTTTGGAACGTATCGACACCCCAGAGAAGAACTGGAAATTCAGCGCCGCCGATCTGAAGGAACGCCAACTCTGGGACGAATACCAAGTGGCTTTCGAGGAAGCGCTTTCAGAGACCAGCACGAAGGAAGCTCCCTGGCACGTTATTCCCGCCGACAACAAGTGGATGATGCGCGCGCTGGTGGCAAGCATTCTCGCCGCGAAAATTCAGTCGTTGAAGCTAAAATGCCCCGAGCTGCCAAAATCGGAAAAGGACAAGTTGGCCGACGCCAAGGCCGAACTGCTCAAGGAAGCCTGAGAGCCGTGTGAGCCGCCTGCCCGAGCGCATCGTCTGCCTCACCGAGGAGACCACCGAAACGCTTTATTTGCTGGGAGAGCAGGATCGCATCGCAGGCATCTCCGGCTTCACCGTGCGGCCTCCGCAGGCCCGGCGCGACAAACCGCGCGTCTCGGCGTTCACCTCGGCCAAGATTGATCGCATTCTTGCACTGAAGCCGGATCTTGTGCTCGGGTTCTCCAACCTTCAGGCTGACATCGCACGCGACCTCATTCGCGAAGGCGTCAACGTGATGGTGTTCAATCAGCGCTCGGTCGAAGAGATCTTCGACATGACGGCAACGCTCTCGCGCCTCGTCGGTGCGGAAGAAAAGGGTCGGGCGCTCGAACAGCGCTTGCGCGCCGGTCTCGACGAGATCCGCGACGCGGCATCAAAACTCCCCTCACGCCCGCTCGTCTTCT
>DASRHX010000999.1:0-9315 GCA_035650295.1 Bryobacteraceae bacterium
TCCCCAACTATCATCCAAAGCCGACGGGGCAGTAAGCGGCGCTTTGTTCGCGGCAGTTACTTCGCGAAGTACTCTTCGTCGATCGTCACCGGATACTTCTTGCGAAGCTCTTCCATCAGCTTCGAGCGCAGCTCAGGGCCGCTCTTTTCTTTGATCTCGGCCTTTACTTCGTCGAAGGCGCGCTGCTTCATATCCAGCACCTGAATAACGTGATAACCAAACTGCGTTTTGACCGGTTCGCTGACCTGATTCTTTTCCAGAGCAAAGGCTGCTTGTTCGAAAGGCGGCACCATCTGTCCAGCGGAAAAGTAGCCGAGGTCGCCGCCACGCGCGCCGGAGCCGGTGTCGTCGGACTCAGTCTTCGCCAACGCCGCGAAGTCTTCTCCGGCAACGATCCGCTTGCGAAGATCCTGCGCCTTAGCCAGAGACTCGGCTTCGGTCACCTCCTTCTGTCCTTCACGTAATGGAACCACGGAGCCAGGGATGCGAATCAGGATATGGCGTGCCTGGATCTGCTTATACACGGACTGGTTGCGGTCGTAATAGTCGCGGATATATTTTTCGTCGCCCAGAACCTTCTGCATTTCAGCATTCAAGTAAGAGCTTGCCAGGGCCTGCTCGGCTTGAAAGGCGAGTTGCGCGCGAACCTTCGGACTATCGGTATATTTCAATGCGCGCGCTTCGTGGGCTACCTCGTAGACATCGAGCATCTGTTTGACCAGGTTCTTTTTTTGCGGACCAACGCTCATTGACTTGAGATGCTCGGGTAATCCGGCAACGAAGTTCTCAAATTCAGACTTAGTGATCTTGATGTCGCCTGCCGATGCAACTACCGGATCGGCCGTTACTGGCGCCGATGAGGGAACGGTTTTCGTCGCCGCCGGTTTGGCGGGGACGGATTTCTTCGACGCGGCAGCCTTCGGTTTGGGTTTAGCGGCGGGCGGCGGTGTTTGCGCGGTCATGGACAGAGTGCAGACACACGCCAGGACAGAGAGGCGAAAAGGGGATTGCATAGATACGCTCTTAGTTTAGCGTGGCGACGGCTACCGTTTCACCCAGATGGGTGAGGACCAGGCAAATTACGATGCGAGTCACAGCGGCTTATCGAGAACAACGTTGATAATGATATCCGAG
Organism: Bryobacteraceae bacterium; assembly: GCA_035650295.1. Lineage (GTDB taxonomy): Bacteria > Acidobacteriota > Terriglobia > Bryobacterales > Bryobacteraceae > JAFLBB01. The sequence goes on from DASRHX010000999.1 coordinate 1,135, forward strand.
TTCGCGGGAGCCTCGACTAGAATGCCCAGTTGGCGACGCTGCTTGTCGTACCGATACGGAAGCGCAGGTGCGCCGATCACAGTCAACGACCGCGGCGCGCTCACGTTGTGCACTACCCATCCATACAAGCGCGCGGGCAGCGATTCGATTTCGAGGCGCAGTTGATCGCCGGCGGGCGCTGCGTGCATCTGGGAGATTTCGTCGCTCGTCTCACTGAGAAAAAACTCCGCGCCGAGACGAGGAAAGTAGTGAAGCTCCAGACCATTGGCGACTTGGATCGGTAGGATCGTGCCATTGCGCGCGAAGCGCCGTGGGGGATTTGGAGTTTCGATGGATTGGCGCCCGCGGTGCACCTGGCCAGTCTCAAGATCGGTCCATATACCGGGCGGAAGGTAGCTGCGCCCAGTCGTAGCGATCAGTACTTCATCGCCGATCATAAGCGTTGTGCTCACCGACGCCGCCTGCTCGTCGTTGGGGAACTGCATGGCGAGGGGACGGACAACGGGAATGCCCCGGTCACGCGCTTCACACAAATAGGTGTAGAGATAGGGCTCCCATCGCGGCCCGCTCATGTATTCGCTCCAGGCGAGGCCCTGCTTAGTGGCGGGCACAAGAACACCGGACATCGCGGCGGGCGCAAGATCGCGAATGGATGGGATGTCTCGCGAGTATGCAGGCTTGCCGCGGCGCAAATCGTCCATCGAGGGTACGGCAAACGCGCCGGAGATGATGTGGTGCTCTTCGAGAATCTCCTTCGGCGTGGGGCCGTAGTAGACGAACTGCTCCCACTGCTTGGCCTGAGCGTTGCGGATGCGCAGACGTGCGGCATCGGCCGAACCCGCGTCAACTTCATAGGCGCCCGGCATGCCGAAGTACATTCCGAATCCGCGTGAAGAGAGAAATAGAGGCGTGGCTGTGGTGAGACGTTCGCCGCGAACATCGAGCTTGCCCTCGGCTTGCAGGCCATATGCGGCAAAGCCATAAATTCGTTCGGCGGCTTCCAGTTGAACGGAGGCGGTAAGGCCCGTGGGCTTGGCATGGCTAGGGGGTTCCTGCTCAAACAGGAGTGAATTATCCGATACAAGCTCCGCGCGAAGGGCAAGAGTGGCCTGGTTGAGGCGCAGGCGAACGTAGCGCGTCTCCCAGACAAGCGTGCCAGCGGGCGCCGTCATCTTGATCCCCAGCTGTTCCTTTACCGGTTCACGGCTCAGGCAGGCCGGGCTCCAACAGCGCGTGAATCGGAAGCTGCTTTCGCTGATCCAGCTCACTTCGGCCGCACCATCGGTGAGGGTGATGACGGTGAGATTACCGCGGCGAGTGTGCGACGTAACGGCGGCATGTGCCGTCAACGCGGCGACGGAAAGAGCAACGATCAGCCGCAGATGCGTACCAACTCCTTTTGAATCGCACCGGTGACGATGGCTCGATCGGCGCCCACGTACATGTTGACTTCGCTGCGGACTCCGAATTCCGGGAGGTAGACCCCTGGCTCAATGCTGAAGCAGGTTCCTGGAATAAGACGGCGGTCGTCGTGCGTTTCGAGATTGTCCATGTTTGCGCCCGCGCCATGAACGTCGCGTCCGATGGAGTGGCCGGTACGATGGATGAAATATTGATCGAGCTCCAGCGCGCGCAGGTGGCCGCGCGTGGCATCGTCCACTTCAAAACCGTGAATCGGCTGCCCCGCTTCGATCGCCGTTTGTACGCGCCGGATCGCCGCGTCGCGCGCGCCGCTCACTGCTTCGAAAATGCGTACTTGCTCGCCGGGGATGACGCGCGCTGTGGAGCCCGTCCAGGTGATGTCGTAATAGACCGAGTCGGCGTCGTTGGCAAGCTTCGCCCAGAGGTCGATTAGCAGGAAGTCGCCTTTGACGATCGGCGCGTGATCCTCAGCCGTCGGTTCGTAGTGAGGATTTGAGGCATTGGCATTCACCGCGACGATGGGCCCGTGATCGGTAAACAGTCCTTCGCGCGCGAACGACTCCAGGATGAACTGCATGACACTGAATTCGTCAACAGCCATCCCCGCGTTGAGCTTTTCACCGGCGAATGCAAACGCCGCGGCGCAGACGCGATCCACGCGCCGCCCGGCCTCGAGATGCGTTTCCAGTTGTGCCTCTGTCCAACGCGCTTCGAAGAATTGCACGAGATTGGCGGAGCTGGCGATGTCGGCTCCCAGCGAGCGGATCAACTCAATGGTGCCCGCGTCCACCAATCCTATGTAAGGGATGTTGTTCTTCGGCGAGTACTGCATGGCGACTCGCTTGCAACCCTGCAGTAGAGCCTCGAGCGCTTGGGCCTGTTTTGACCAACTGGAGTAAGTCGATTTCGATCCCGGCAGCGCGTCGAGCATCCCCGATTCGATCGCGTGCACCAGTTTGCGTGGCTCACCCGTCGCGGGAATGAAATAGTACCAGCGGCGCGTGACCATGCGCGGCGGCTTGAAGCCGAGCACTCGATACGCCAGCGGATCGCGCTCGTGGTGATCGTAAAAAAGCCAGCCATCGACTTGTTCCGCTCGCAGGGCAGATTGGATTTCGAGTAGGTTCATTGGGAGGCCAATGCCCAATCATAAGCCGCGCGGGCAACGCGGGCGATGACGGATTCGCGCATGGCGAGATCCGCTTTCGAGTCGCGAATGAAGATGGCAATGGCGAGGTGCCGGCCGTCTGGAAGCGTCACGATGCCGATATCGTTGGTTGCCGCGGTCACCCCATCGCGTGTGCCGGAGGTGCCGGTCTTGTGCGCAACAGGCGTTCCCGGTGGCAGCTCGCCCTTGATCCGATTGGCGCCGGTCGGCGTGTTGGTCATCCAACCCAGCAGCGTTTCGCGGCTTGGCTGAGAGAGGGCTCGCGGATTCATCAGTGCGTGGAGAAGCTGAATGGCTGCGATGGGTGTCGAGTAATTCTTGTATTGCGTGCTGTCCTTGGCTCCGATCTGCTTTTCCGTGTTCAGTACGCGCATCTCGCCGATCTTAAAGAGCTGGAGCATGCTATCCACCATCTCCGGCCCCTCGACGATCCGCAAAAGCACATCGCTCGCGGAGCCGTCGCTCTGTGCGACCGCGAACTCCAGAACCTCGGCCAAAGTCATGCTGGTCCCTTGTGGATAGCGATCGCGAATCGGGCTATGTTGGCCGGGACGCACATAATCCTTGGGAAGGATCTGCACAAGCTGGTTGAGCGCCATTCGCTCGCGGTCCACGCGGCGCATCACGTAGAACGCGATGGGAAGCTTGTAGACGCTTTGCATCGGGAACTTGTCGTTCCCATGAAATGCGTATGCTTTTTCGGTTTCTATGATCGAAAAAGCCGCACCGACCTGCCCTTGTGCCGGCGCCGCCAGCGAACTGAGATCGGGCAACGTCGCTGCCGTGGCAAGCCAAGGCAGAAGGAACAGAACCACCACAACCGACAGTCTATCGTGCCTCGCTCACGGGCTGCGCTTCCGGCTCGAAGAAGGGTCTCCACTTCGCGTCGGGCGGCGCGGGCGACAGCAAGCTCACGACAATCAGCGCGGCCACCGAAACGCCCACCGCTGGATAAACGGCATCGAGTTTGTACCCCATGAAGTTCCACCAAATGGTGATGGCGGCGCCGAGCATGATGGAAGCGATTGCGCCCGACGTGGTGGCGCGCTTCCAGAAAAAGACCGCCAGCACCGAGGGTGTGACTGCCGCTCCATAGATCGTGTATGCATAGAGCGAAGCCTTCAAAATACTTTCGAAGTAGGCAGCCTGCATCAGTGCAAACAGCCCCAGCGCAATGACGATCGCGCGCGAAATGAACAGCGTCTGGCGCTCAGTTGCCTTGGGATTCAGAAAGCGCAAATAGACGTCGTGGATCAGATTCGTGGCGGGCGAGAACAGATAGTTGTTCGCCGTGGAGATGACTTTGGCGAAAATGCCGCCGATAAGGAATGCTCCGATCCAGACGGGGAGCCCGAGCTTGGCGCTGACCGGAATCGTCTCCCGCGGATTGTCGATTTTCAGGAAGGCGCTGCCGAAGACGGCGAAGGAAATGAGAGCTGTCTCCAGAATAAGCGTGCCGACGATCCAGCCATACACGGCGAGCTTGGCGTCGTGCTCCGATCGCGCCGAGAAGAACTTCTGGTACATGCCCTGATTGCCTATCAACAACAGCATGCTGGGCAGCAGCAAGCCTAACGCCTGGTCGGGAGACATGGTGCTAAACAGTGTGAAGTGGTCGGGTGGGAGTTTGGTCGTGACCGCGCTCCATCCGCCGGCTGCGTTCAGCAGAATGGGCAGCGAGATGAGTACCGTCGCCGTGATCAGGCCGCCAATAATGCGGTCGAGATAGGCGACGCTGGCCATGCCCGCGGCGGCCGTAAACAGGATGACAAATCCGGCGATGATGTACATTCCCGTCGTGCGCTCGGTGCCAAAGATAAGGTGCAGAATGTCGCCCCCGCCTTTGAACTGGTAACTGGTGATGACTGTGTAGGCGATGACGATGGCCAGCGTCGCCATGACGCGCGCAACCGGGTTGTAGCGATTCTCAAGTAAGTCGGGAACCGTGAACTGCGCGAATCGGCGGGCGCGTGCCGCGATGAACGCAATGATTACCAGCCCGCACCAGCCGCCCGCCGGTTGCCACAAACCGGCGAAGCCATAACGGTATGCCGCCTCGCCGCCGGCGAACAGCGACCCGGCGCCGATCCAACTCGACAGCAAGGTAAAGACGAGCACATGCCATGGCAGCGTCCGTCCCGCCAGGAGGAAATCGGTGCGATTCTTCACGCCGATCATTTTTTGAATCGACACGCCAACCAGCACCGCGACCACGGCTGAGAGCACAACGATGTAAAAGGTGTTTTCCATGAATCAGTCCTTGGCGGCGGAGCGCGTTTCCTGGGAGGTGCGTACGTTCACTCGTACGGGCAGGCTGGTGACGCCGGCGACGGCGCGGCGATCAGCGACACGAAAACTCAGCACGTCGTCGATCCAATCCTGGCTGGTGCCGTCCCAGTTCTGCGTGGCGGCGGTGAGCGTGTACTCGTGACCGGCGAGCAGGCAGTCGAACGTAAATTCAACTTCCAATTCCTGACCGGCATCGATAGGCTCCAGTTCCCTGCCCTCGACGCGAGTGTTCGTACCGAAGACGTCGAGCCCTAGCCGGTTACGGATGAGCATGCCGACCACCGGCTGTTCGCAGCGCCGGTGAAATAGAGCGCGAACGCGCACGGTGACGCTCGTGCCCGATGGAACCACGGTCAGCAAGTTTCCCGCGGCGTCGAGCAGATCGACTTGAACCACTCGGCTCGTTCCGTCGCCGTGGCGATAGGTGCTATCGCCGTGCTGCTCGCGATCGCTTTCCGCCCGCGGCGAATGATGCTCGAGCACAAGTCCGACGTAGCGATTCACCACGTCGGACGGACGACCCTCGGCCGTCACCCGGCCCTGGTGGAGAAACACGGCGCGGTCGGCCAGGCGCTTTACAAGGCCGAGATCGTGTGAGACGAAGAGAATTGTCACGCCCCGCGCTTTGAGCTCCTCAAACTTCTCCACGCAGCGCCGCGAGAAGATGGCGTCCCCTACGGCCAGCGCCTCGTCGACGATGAGCACGTCCGGGTCAACGTGAATCGCCGTGGAAAACGCCAGGCGCACATACATCCCGCTGGAATACTCTTTCACTGGACGGTCGATGAACTCGCCAATGCCGGCAAATGCTTCGATGCGGGGGAACGCTTCCATCATCTCTTCGCGCGAGCGGCCCATGATCTCGCCGTTCAACAGAACGTTTTCGCGCCCGCTGAACTCGAGGTTGAATCCGGCGCCCAGTTCGAGCAATGCGGCCACGCGGCCTTCCACATGCACAGTGCCGCTCGTGGGCTCGATGATACCGGCAACGATTTGCAGCAGTGTGCTCTTGCCGGAACCGTTGGGACCAATTAGTGCCAGCATCTCGCCGCCGGCCACTTGCAAGGTCACATCGCGTAGCGCATGAAAATCGGTATGGCGAACACGTCCCGTAGCCAGTTCCACCAGACGGTCCGAGGGCCGGTGGTACATCGCATATACCTTGCTGATGTTTTGAATGGCAATCACAGGTCGGCCTTGCTTCGAGATGACCCAGGATACGACAGGGACCGTTTCCTCATGGTGGTCCAAACGTGTAGACGTCGAGGCGGCGGAAGCGTTCCAGCAGCCGTGGCGGACCATGACGGGCAGCAAGCAAAGTAATATAAGGCGGCGTTTCGCCTGGAGTCGAGTAGAGAACAACCGCGAAACGTTGGCCGTCGACTCGCCGGATCAATTCATCCATGTAGGGCTGGTGGCTGCGGTAGGTTCTGAAAGGCAGAACGTACGTGGGTCCGGAGTGCCGGTAGTAGAGCGCCGGCGCCGAGAGAAACTCACGCCAGTTTGGGTCCTTGAGGATCTTGAAGCGCGAGCCCTCAATGAAGCCCGACTGCAGCAACAACGGCGCGGGGCGATCCTGTTCCCATTGCCGCACAGCCGTCATCGCTCCGCGCCAGTCGGCATCGGCATGAATAGGCACCCATCCTTGTCCGGCAACACTGAGCGCGAGCGTCGAGCCCGAGTACAGAAGCGCAAACCATAGCCTTCCTTTTTCATCGGTCCAACGCGCCAGCAAAGCACCCACCATGAGGAAGCAGCCCGGATAAACGGCGATCATGTAGCGGGGTAACAGAACATTGTAATTGCTGAACATCGAATAGCCGGCACAAAGGCCAACCGTCGATGCAACTAGAAAGAACCCGAGAAGTGCGAGTTCCCGCGCGGTGCCATCCAAGCTTACTGGCCGCCACTTGCGGAAGAGCAGAAGCGCGCATGCGGCGAATGAGGCCGGGACGAGGATCGAGACCGGAAGGGCCACTTTGATCGCACTGGCCGCCGGAGGAGTTCCGGGCAAGGCGGAGACATTGTCGCCAATCACGAGCGGAAAGATCCGACTGACCTCAGGCAGGGCCACGAGCGCAGCGGCGACGGCGATACCGCACCAGGCCAGGGCCCGGCGCGCCGTCATGGAGCGCCAGTCCACTCGCCAAACGAACCAGAGCGCCTGGCCACTAAGAGCCACTGCGACGACTGGTTGGAAATGGACGAGCAGCCCGGAACTGAATACCCAAAGGGCGGCGCGGCCCCAGGTCATTTTTTCGTGGAGCTTCACCCAGGCCACAGTCGAGATGGCCAGCATCAGGAGGGCAAATGCATAGGGCCTGGCTTCGATTGCGAAGAATGAAAGTTCAGGTGAGGCCAGACACAGTGCCACAACCGGCCAAGCAGTTCCCGCGCCGAGCCGGCGGCGGAGAAACACGGTCATCACCGCGAACGAGCCCAACATAGCCAGCAGCGAGGGCAATCGAAGCGCGAATTCGCTGGTGCCCATCAGGCGCGTCCAGACGAATATCAGCGCCCCGTAAATGCGGGAGTTTGGGTGCATCGCGGTGCGCACCCATAGTTGGTCCCAGCCTCCGGCGATCGTCCAATAGGTTCCGGTCTCGTCTACCCACAGTCCGTCCCGGCCCGGAAGTATCCAAAAGCGGACGAAGTGCACCGCGCACAAGATAGCAAGTAGGCCCCGCAAGCGAATTAGCATAGCAGCAGACCCGCCCGTGGCCACCCGCTTGCGATTGTGGTAGTTTGAGGCTGGAGGTGGCCGCATGAAAGTAGACACCCCGGCTGCGGCAATTAACATCGCAAAAATCCCGGTTGGCGCAGGCGCCGCGGGAGCGATTTTCGCCGCTGGTAGTATGGCGATCCTTCTCTTCGGCGTTCCCCTGCTGCAGTTCTTGCTTCCCGCCGCTCTGGTTGTCGGGGGCGGGATCGCACTTGCTCTTCACTGGATGCCGCACCAGACTCCAGGCACGTCCTGGATTCTTTCCGCCACTAAGAAATAAGCGAAAAATCGAAAGCTGGCTGTAACAATCAGCGCAATTGAACATCGCCCATATAGGCACGTGGGAGCGTGCCCGAGGCAGCCGGGCGTGATCAATCCCTACTCCCTCCAACGCCCGGCTGCTCACTCCTCAATTCGGCGCTGACATGACTCGCTGTGGACGGGTTACGCCGGGCGCTACAATCGTGCGTATGCGCCTTTTTTTGCTCGGCCTGAGCATCGCTCTCGCGAGTCTCCAGGCCCAAAAGCAACCCTTTACAGCCGACCGGTTACTCGAACTTCAACGCATTTCCGAGCACCA